>CAILWD010000630.1 GCA_903837815.1 uncultured Chloroflexota bacterium
CCACCGCGTCCGCAGGTGGAAAGGGCGGTGCAAATTTGCCGCGAGGCGAGCATCCGCATTGTGATGATTACGGGCGATTACGGTTTGACTGCTGAATCATTGGCACGGCGTGTGGGCATGTTGACTACTAAAAATACTGTTATCCTCACCGGCGCGGAGCTGGATGAACTTTCCGATGTTTCCTTGCAGGAATTGCTCAACAAGGAAGTGTTGTTTGCCCGCATGGCCCCCGAACACAAAATGCGGCTTGTTTCTGCCTTTCAACAACGCGGCGAAGTGGTGGCGGTTACCGGCGATGGCGTCAACGACGCGCCTGCTTTGCGCAAAGCGGATGTAGGTATTTCGATGGGCATTGTGGGGACAGATGTATCCAAAGAAGCCGCCGACGTTATCCTCACACAAGATGACTTCGGCTCCATCGTGTCTGCCATCGAAGAAGGACGCGGCGTGTATGACAACATCCGCAAATTCATTACCTACATATTTTCGAGCAATATTCCGGAGATCATGCCGTTCATCATCACCGCCAATTTTCCGCTCATCCCTCTGGTATTAAGCGTCCGTCAAATCCTCGCCATTGACCTCGGCACAGATATGTTTCCCGCGTTGGCGCTTGGCATGGATAAGCCCGAACCCAATGTAATGAAACGCCCGCCGCGTCCGCGTTCTCAACCGTTGCTCGACCAAAGCCTGTTGACCCGCGCGTTTTGGCTGGGTAGCATTGAAGCCGCGTTATGTTTTGCGGGAGCATTATCCATTTTCATCTTGTCAGGTCACGCCGCAGAGATTGGGCTCTTGTCCCTTGCCCCGCTTGCAAACATTGCGCCTTTCAAGTTGTCTTTGTCCTTTGGGCAAGCGGTGATTGCTGCCGCAACAATCTATCATGCGGGTGTGGTTACATCGCAGGTGGGAAATGCGCTTGCCTGCCGTTCAGACCGGACACGGGGAGCGCGGCCTGGCTGGTTCAGCAATAAATACCTGTGGATCGGCATATCATTTGAACTGCTGGGAATTCTGTGCATGGTCTATGTTCCCTTTTTTGCCAATATTTTCAATCATGCCCCCCTGCCATTCTGGATGTGGGCAGTGTTAATTTTATATCCGCTCATGTTATATTCGATGGAGTGGATGCGAAAATCCGCCGCGCGCGCTCTTTATCGCCTGCGCACGCCAAAAACAGCGATACTTGTTCCTCAAGAGGTCAACCGATGAAAATCATTATTACGGGCTGCGGAAGGGTCGGTTTGCAGGTTAGTCAACTGCTGGTCAAGCATGGGCATGAAGTTACGGTCATCGACCATGACGCCAACGCGCTTGCCCGTCTGGAAAAAGGTTTCAAAGGCAGAGTTGTGCGCGGTTTGGGCTTCGATAGAAACGCCCTGCTCGAGGCGGGCGTCGAAACTGCCGAAGGGTTTGTGGCCGCAAGTTCATCCGACAATGCCAACATCGTAGCGGCGCGAATCGCGCGCAACATTTTTCGCGTGCCAAGAGTGGTGGCGCGTTTGTATGACCCGGTGCGCGCAGAGGTTTATCAGCGGCTGGGGCTGACCACCATCTCCAGTACTGCTTGGGGCGCGGAAAGAATCGTGGAAGTTGTCACGCATACCGAACTCGATGTATTAAATCTTTTCCAGGATAACGGCGCGACCATGGTTCGGATCGAAGCCCCGGCGCGTTTAAGTGGGCATCTGGTTATTCATCTGAACATCCCTGGTGAGGTATCGGTGACTGCGATAACCCGCAGCGACCATACTTTTATACCTGTGTCGGGAACCGAATTTCAAGAAGGCGACCTGCTTTACATCGCGGTGATTCCTTCTGCAATGAATCGGCTC
>CAILWD010000631.1 GCA_903837815.1 uncultured Chloroflexota bacterium
CCGATGGGTAACAAAGCCACCAACGGCAGGACGATGGCATACTCCGCGTTCTTTTTGAAAACGGGATTCAGGCCTGGTGCGAACAGGTCGGGACGTTTTGCGCCGATGGTCTCGATGATTTCTTCATGGCCGGGCAGTTCGACACTGGGAGAAAGGGTCACATCGCCATCGAAGTTGAGTAATTTGATTTCGTTGTTCCGGCCCGAAACGCGGCTAATTTCATTCCAGCGCAGCGATTTTTCGCCGAAGATGCCCTGCGTGGAAATGGCATCCTCTGAAATGACCGTTTTCAACCTGCCGGCGCGCCATGCGCTGAACATGATTCCAACCGCCCCCAGCGCGACAAGCGGAAGGTATTGGGTCTCGAACCATGCCACCCCTCCAAGCATGGCAATTCCCAAAACGCCCAAAAACACCTGAGTGCGTAATTCAGACTCTGAATGGCGATAAGTGCGCGGTTCATCTAGCATGGCTAGTTTCTCCCGGTAAATTTATTCGCCCAGCCCCATTTCGGGGATGGGGGGCAGCGCTTCGCCGTGCAACCAAAGATCGAAGAACTCGCCCAAATCCTCCCCGCTGACTTTTTCGGCGACGGCGATGAAATCGTCGGTGGTGGCGTTGCTGTTCTTGTACATGGCGAAATAGGTCTTGAGAATTTCAAAGAAGGCTTCGTCGCCGACTTCGAGTCGCAGGGCGTGGAGCGTCAGCCCGCCGCGGACATAGACTCCACCGTTGAACAGGTCATCGGCGGGAGGGTTGCCGGGGGGCACAAAATACTCAGGGTCAGAAACAACTTCCTCGTACAGATAGGTTACGTAATCATTCAGCCCTTCGCGCCCGTACAGATGTTCCTGCCACAAGGCTTCGGAATATGTGGCAAAACCTTCGTTGAGCCAGATGTCGCTCCAGTCTGCCACGCTGACGCTGTCGCCGAACCATTGATGGGCAAGTTCATGCGCCACTGTGAATTCGGTCTCTTCGACATCTTCAAGGTTAATCGAGTCGATTCCATAAATGGACATGGTCTGGCTTTCGAGCGCGGAGTCCAGGTAGGTATTCATCACCATCGAGCCGTACACCTCAAAGGGATACTGACCATAAATTTCGCTGAAATAGTCGAGCATTTCGCCCTGCCGCGCAAACGGCTTGCGGACTTCTTCGGGTAAATCCGAAGAGTAATAATTGCGGATGGGGATGCCGCCTGCGGATTCCATCTCCTCGACATCGAACTGGTCGATGTTGATCGTGGCAAGGTAACTCGCCATCGGGTCGCGGAGTTCGAAGGTGAAGGTGGTCGTATCGCCGTTGTCGAGCGTTTCGGTCAACACACCGTTGGCAGCGACTTCGAAAGGTTCAGGCACGGTCACGCGGAAGGCATAAATCGCCTTGTCCAGCGGGTGATCGTTAACAGGATAAAACCCCGCCGCGCCGTCGGGTTCGCTCAGGACAAAACTGCGTTCTCCCGCCATAACCCAACCCGTCTGCACCGGCAAAGCCACAGACAACATCTCCTCTGGCGAGCCGCTGTAGCGAATCACGGTTGTAAATGACTGCCCTGCCATCAGCGGCTTGAGTGGAATAATCGTCAGTTCCTGCTCTTTGCGCGAATACTCGGCGGTCACTTTGTTGACAGTGATCGAATCGATCTTAAAACCAAGAAAATCCAGGTTGAAACTCAGCAAGTCCTGGGTGGCTGTGGCTTCGATGGTTGTGGTGGCCGTCAGGTCGCTGGTAAATACGTCGTTGACCGTGATGTCCAGCATGTAATGCGTCACATCATAGCCGCCATTGCCAAAGCCCGGATAGTAGGAATCGTCCAAGCCGGGCGACCCCGCCTCGGCATCTTCCCCAAGCGCCTCTTCGGGGACGATGACGGCAGTCACTGCCGCCGGAGACGCAGGCTGCACGGACGGGAACGAAACCTGTCCGCAAGCCAGGGCAATGAATAAAATCAGACCGCAGGCAAGGAGCATTCGCATTTTATTTTTCATTTGGCATCCATCTCTCTGAATAGAGGCAGTATATCACCGACGGAATGTTGTAGAATTGCGCCCATGAATCAAAACGACATCA
>CAILWD010000632.1 GCA_903837815.1 uncultured Chloroflexota bacterium
ATGCTCAAATTCGGGTGATGCTTCGCCGCCGCCTTCACCAGCGGATAGGTGACCGAGTGGTCGCCGCCAAAGGCAATCACTTTCAAACCCGCTTCATACAATTGGTTTGCAGCTCGTTCGGTGTCGGCAGGCATTTCAGCCTGCGACGGCGAGATGTCGCCCGCGTCGGCGAAGATGCCGTCTGCACCGAGATTTGTTTCGTCCTCAGCCCACAGGTTGGCGGAGTCACAGAAGAATGCCTCGCGGATTCTTTGCGGGGCCAGGGCAGAACCGCGTTTGTAGGATGAGTTATCGTCGAATGCCACGCCAAGCAATCCAATGCGGGCGTTTGGCTGTGGAAAGGCGGGAAAAGTTTTCATGGAGCAAATTCCTTTTATAACTCGATGGCGGCTGTTATCTCTTCCCAGGTCTCAAAGTGCGGGACATCTGCTGAGTCAAAGGCGGCGGCCTTCGCTGGGATTCCACTTGTCAACCCAAATACGCGGACGGTGACGTCGAAGCCCGCCTGTTGGAAAATTTCCCCAGCCGCGCGCGTCGAGCGGATTCCGCCCATCGTATCTTCGACCACGATCAATTGAAACTCTTTTGGCAGCCTTCCGAAATCTGAGTTCAACTTTCCTGTTTGATGCCAGTCGTAAGCCGCTTTTAGTGCGGATAGTTCCCCCCCAGTCCATGCGGCGAGGGTCGCCGCCAGCGCCTGGAATGGAGACGGCTTTACCAGTGTGGCCGGGTCGAGTTGATGTTGCGCGGCGATGAATTCCAGCTTCCCAAATGCGATGAGTGGAACGCCCCGCATCCCAATCAAGTCGAGCGCAAGTTCGGCTTCGGGCGCATAGCCGAGGGTTGAGCCGCTTGACTCGCGTGGTGGATGGGACGGGCGCGCCGTGAAGGCGGCAATGTGATTCCCATTTCGCAGGAGTGCAGCGCGGGTTTCAAGATTTAAGTTGGAGTGATCGTATTTTAGCAACAGGGATTCAGTTTCAAATTCTGCGGGCAGATTGTACGTCTCTTCAAAATATTCGCTGCCGAGGGTGAAGTGTTGAAATGCCCGCATGGTATGTGATTGGTGAATACTGCGCGTTTCGGTCAACAGGTTTCTCCGCAGACCTTCCGGGATGGAGGAAAAGCATCCAGCGCGAAAAGCCGCTTCGGCAGGGTACTGTCCGGGGAGCAGGTCAAATTCGGGGATGGATAAATTCTTTGGCGCGTCCACTTTGCGGCGTTGAATCTCCTCTGCTGCGGCGGAGACGTCATCGGAGAGGATGGTCATCGGCTGACGGGAGAGCACATCGTCCCAGTAAGCGGCGATGATGAGCGGCGACATGTCCCACTCGCTGGAGATGCCGCGTTTTTCGAAGCCTGTCAACAACTCCTCTTGAATCTCAAAATCTGGATTAATGAAACGGTGGACGGTGGCTCGAAGCGCGGCGCGGTATCCGCCGGGATGGACAAGCACGCCATCGATGTCCAGCAAAATGATTTTGGTCATTTGTGACGCTTTTCCAGTTCGGCGATCACGTCAGCGGGAGTCAAGCCGCGCGCGGCAAGCAGGACAAGCGTGTGATAGGTCAGGTCGGCGACTTCTTCGATGAGACGCTGGTCATCTTGAGCCAGCGCCGCCACCACCACCTCCGTCCCTTCCTCGCCGACCTTTTGGGCGATCTTCGGCAAGCCTTCTGCAAACAGGCTGGAGGTGTAGGACTTTTCTGTTGGGTTTTGTTTTCGATCTTCGATGACTTCAAACAACCATTGAATGCTCATGGTGATACTCCTCGTCGATTTTTGCGTGCGAATCCTGTTCGGGAATCGCATCAGTTTACATTTCCCTTCCCGCTTTGGCAAGTGTTTTAGTGGCAATCAGCATGGATTTTCTATGGTGGTATAATGGCGCTGTCGTCAAAAATTTTCCCCCGAGGGAGACTAATGAAACTCCACGAATACCAATCCAAAACAATTTTTTCGAAGTATGGCATCCCAATTCCAAAGGGACGGGTTGCGGCTACCGCTCAGGAAGCAAAGCAGGTTGCAGAAGAGTTGGGCAGCCGCGTTGTCGTTAAAGCACAGGTGCTGGTCGGTGGACGCGGCAAGGCTGGAGGCGTGAAACTCGCCAAAGACCCCGCCGAAGCCGCCCAACTTGCCGCGCAGATTTTGGGCATGGAGATCAAAGGCTTGCCCGTGCGCAAAGTGCTTGTGGATGAGGCTTCTGCCATCGATCAGGAAATCTACTTCTCCATTACCAATGATCGCGCCGCGAAGAAGCCCGTGATGATTGCCTCTGCTGCGGGCGGCATTGACATTGAAGAGGTTGCCGCAAACGATCCTGATAAGATCATCAAAAGCCATATCGACCCGCTGCTCGGTTTGCGCGAGTATCAGGCGCGTGACGTGGCGGTTGCCATGGACCTGCCGCGTGAAAACATAAAAGACTTTGTGAAGATTGCGATGGGATTGTGGGAGGTCTACAAAGCTACCGACGCGACCCTTGCCGAAATCAACCCGCTGGTCATCACCAAAGATAAAAAGATGGTTGCGCTCGACGGCAAGATGTTGATCGACGACAGCGCGCTCTTCCGCCAGCCCGAACTCGCCGAGATGCGTGATACCGACGAAGAAGCGCCCGCCGAGACCGAAGCCCGCAAGTACGGACTTTCCTTCATCAAACTGGATGGCAACATCGGATGTATGGTCAACGGCGCGGGATTGGCCATGACCAGCATGGACGTGATCAAACTCTTCGGGGGCGAGCCCGCCAACTTCCTCGACATCGGCGGCGGCGCGGGCGCGGAAAAAGTTGCCGCAGCCATGCGCATCATTCTCACCGACCCGAATGTTAAAGCAGTGCTGTTCAACATCTTCGGCGGTATTACCCGCTGTGACGAAGTTGCCAAAGGCATCCTTGTGGCGATGGATGAAGTCAAGCCGAAAGTGCCGATGGTGGTGCGCCTCGTCGGTACCAACGCCGAAGAGGGTCGCAAATTGCTCGAGAACGCGAACATGATCACTGCTGAAACGCTGGCAGATGCGGCAAAGAAAGCCGTTGCAGCCGCGCAAAAAGGAAACTAAGCCATGAGCATTCTGGTAGACAAGAACACAAGATTACTGGTTCAAGGCATCACGGGGAATGAAGGTCTGTTCCACACCACCCAGATGGTCGCTTATGGTACGAATGTGGTCGGCGGCGTGACGCCCGGTAAAGGCGGCGAATGGGTTTTGGACGGGAAAGTCCCCGTCTTTGATTCGGTCAAAACCGCAAAGGAAGCGACAGACGCCAACGCGACGGTTATTTTTGTCCCCGCCCGCTTTGCTGCCGACGCGATGTTCGAAGCCGCGGATGCCGGCATCCCGCTTGTCATCTGCATTACCGAGGGCGTGGCTGTGAGCGACATGATGCGAGTCCGCAATTACCTCGACCAGAAGAAGGTGCGCCTCGTCGGTCCGAACTGCCCCGGTCTGCTGACCCCCGGCGAAGCCAAAGTTGGCATCATTCCCGGTAACATCGCCATCCCCGGCAATGTGGGCGTGGTCTCCCGCTCCGGTACGCTGACCTATGAAGTGTTGTACGCGATGAAGAACCTCGGCATGGGAGCGTCCACCTGCGTGGGCATCGGCGGCGACCCGGTCAACGGGACCAACTTCCTCGATGTGCTGGAAATGTTCGAGCACGATCCCAAGACCGAAAAGGTCATCATGATCGGTGAGATCGGCGGCAACGAAGAGGAAAAGGCGGCGGAGTACATCCGCACGACGATGACCAAGCCCGTTGCCTCGTTCATCGCCGGGCAGACCGCTCCTCCCGGAAAGCGCATGGGACACGCCGGCGCGATTATCGAAGCGGGCGCTGGCACCGCCGCCGACAAGATCAAGGCGCTGGAAGCCGCAGGCGTAAAGGTCGCCAAGCACCCGGAAGAGATTCCGACTCTGTTGCAATAATGCATGTAGGGGCGAGGTCTCCTCGCCCATTATCGAGAATACCTGATTTGGCGGGATGGCCCCGCCCCTGCCATACAAAAACATAGAGCCGCCCATTACCGGGCGGCTCTACAGTTATAATCTGGCGGAAATTATTTCTTGTGCGCGTCGATGTATTTGACGGCTTCGCCAATCGTGGTGATTTTCTGCGCGTCCTCATCTGAGATCTCGGCGCCGAATTTATCTTCGAAAGCCATGATCAACTCGACGAGGTCGAGGGAATCGGCTTCGAGGTCTTCGCGGAAACGAGCCTCAGGATTGATCTTCGCTTCATCCGCGCCGAGCAAATCCTTTACAATGGCGGTGAGTTCGGTATATGTGTCAGACATGACAGCCTCCTATTTATGGTTTTGACTGGCTTATTGTAATCGTTCTAAAAACCGTGTCAAGCCAGCGTTTTTTATTTCACAGTCAGGAACACTTCCTCATGCCAAAAGTTGCGCCGATAGACCAGAGAAAATCAGACCACATTCGAATTAATTTGGAAGAAGATATCCGCTCGGGGGTAACCAGCGGACTTGAGAAATATCACTTCATTCATGAAGCGCTGCCCGAACTCGACCTGAATCAGATGGACGCAAGCCTCAGTTTGTTCGGCAAAAAATTGTCTGCCCCCATCCTGATTAGTTCGATGACAGGCGGAACCGAGGAGGCGGGCGAAATCAACCAGCGGCTTGCGGAGGCGGCGCAGGAGGTCGGCGTGGCGATGGGGGTTGGCAGCCAGCGTGCCGCCATCGAACACCCCGAACAGACCCTCACCTTTTCCATTACCCGCAAGGTCGCGCCCGACATTTTGCTCTTTGCCAATCTCGGAGCAGTGCAATTAAATTACGGATTTGGCATCGACGAATGCCGCAAAGCCGTGGACATGATTCAAGCGGATGCGTTGATTCTGCATCTCAACCCGTTGCAGGAAGCCGTGCAGGATGCGGGTGACACGAACTTTGCGGGCTTGGCGAAAAAGATGGAAGTAATAAGTAATAAGTTGGAAGTTCCAGTCATCGTGAAAGAGGTCGGTTGGGGAATTTCCGAGCGGACGGCGAGACTGCTCGCCGATTGTGGCGTCTCCGCCATCGATGTGGCGGGCGCGGGAGGGACGAGTTGGTCGCAAGTGGAAATGTA
>CAILWD010000633.1 GCA_903837815.1 uncultured Chloroflexota bacterium
ATCCCAGCAAGTAAGAGGATGGTCAGCCCTTGCGGCGGCTTGAGCATGGTCAGCGAGAGGAGCATCCCCGCCGGCAGGGACTTGCCTTTTTCGAGCAGCAGAATTGCCCCTACGATGGAAGCCAGCGCCAGCGCCCCAACCGAGCCTGTGTGCAAGGTCAGGTAGACGGGGCCAAAAAAGAACATTGCAGCAAAAATGGGAATCAGCAACCGCTTTTGTGCAGGGCTTTCCCAATGATTGAGCAGGACGAAAATCACCCAGGCGATGATCGAAAGCGTGATGACCTGCCATGTGATGTATGCTGTCGGCAGGGACATCAGCCCAAGCGGGATGCAAAGAATCGCCAGCGGCAATGGATAGGGGAAGATGTGATTCGGTTGCCATTTGATGCCGTAGGTCGTATGCCCCGCAAGGTATTGCGCTTCGTCGTACGGATTTTCGCCTTCGAGCAACATGCGTCCAGAAAGCCAGAAGAAGGTGAAATTGGAGCTTTGGAAGTCGAAACCGTCGTAGCTGATTTTTGCGCGCAAAAAGATCATTCCCCCGATCAGCGCAAGCGAAGCAAGAATGCCAAGAGACTTTTGCGCGGAAAATTTCATATTAACACAGTAGGTCACGTTCCAAACGTGACCTACTCCTTTTCATAACAAATCTTTCAGTTTCGCAAACGGCGAATCTGGCTCAATGGGTTTGTGCCCGCAGTCTTTTTCGTTGAGATTTTGCCCGCACTCCATGCACAGTCCCTGGCAGTTGGGTTTGCAAATGGGGCTGATGGGAACTTCGAGCAGGGCGTACTCGCGCAGCAGGTCTTCCAGGTCGATATGGGCATCTTCGGGGAGGATCAGGCCGGATTCGGTTTCGGAACGTTGGTCGAATGCGTACAATTCGGTGAAGGTCCAGTCCAACTCGTGTTTGAAATTGGTCAGGCAGCGGACGCATTCGAGCGTGGTTTCGGCTGAAAAATCCGCCTGCACGTACAATCCCTGCGGCGTCCTGCTGATGTTGACAATCCCCTCAAAACTGTGCAATTCAAGATCGTCGCCGAGGGTGAGCTTGTCGAACTCGAAGGGGAAGTCGTGACTTCGCCCGATTTCCTCGTGGGCGATGAATCCGACATTGATACGGAAGGGCTTGCGCAGACTGGGCATGTTACACCTTGCGATCCACGATGTATTTTGCGAGATTTTCCAGCGCCTCGCGTTCGATGCATGGCTGCATCGTTTTCAGGCTGGCAAGCGCCCGGTCGACGTGTTGTTCTGCCTCGCGCATGGCGTGTTGGGGAGACTCGCTGACGCGGATATTTTCCACAAGGCGGGTCATGTTTGCGGTGTGTGTCCAGCCGCCATTGGGAAGCGAAAGGATGTCTGGGTCGTCGGGGTTGGCTTCGGCGTAGTAAATAGCCGGGAGGGTAACCAGCCCGTTGAGCAGGTCCGAACCGAGCGGTTTGCCGACGGCAGCCTGGTCGCCGGTAAAGTCGAGGATGTCATCCACGATTTGGAACGCCATCCCGATCTGGTAGCCGAAATTGCGCATGGCTTCGGTTATCGACTCGTCCACCGGGCTGACCATCGCCGCCGCGCGCGAAGTCATTTCGAAGAGGGAGGCGGTTTTGGCATAGATGCGCTTGTAGTAGTTTTCGCGGTTGATCAGCCCGTGTGAGGTGAACATCTGGGTCAGTTCGCCGTTGACAATGATTGCCAGCGTTTCGGAAAACAATTTCATCAGCGGCAGGTGGTCGGTTTCGGCGGCGAGTTTCGCCGCGCGCGCGAAGAGGAAGTCGCCTGTCAAAACAGTGGCGGGCGGCGACCAGCGCGCGTTCAGGGTTGCCATGCCGCGCCGAAGTAGAGACCCGTCGATCAAATCATCGTGGACAAGGGTGGCGGTGTGCAGAAGCTCCACCGCCGCGCCGAGGGTGACGATCTTTTCGAGGGGCGCATCCAGCATGTTCCCGACAAGCAGGCTGATGGTCGGGCGGATGCGTTTTCCGCCTGCCGCAAGCAAATGCTCCAGCGCGGCACGCAGGTCGGGATGCGATTCATCCGCCTGGCTCCGCATTCGTTCTTCGACAAGTTTGATTTCTTGCTGTACTGGTGAGAGAAAAGTAACTGCGCTCAAGTCAATCTCCCCATGCAAAGAGATGCGCCGCATTGGATGTGGTAATGGCGGCAATCTCCGCAGGGCTTTTGGAATGGATTTCTGCTATTTTATCAGCAATATGCACGACATAGGCAGGTTCGTTTCTTTTACCCCGGTGCGGTACCGGCGGCAAAAATGGGGCGTCGGTCTCGATCAGAATTTTGTCAAGGGGTAGCTGACGCACGATCTCGCGTTTATTCTCCGCCTTTGGATAGGTGACAGGCCCTGTGATGCCGATGTAAAAATGGAGCGCCAGCGCCTTTTGAGCGGTTTCGAGGTCGCCGTTGAACGAATGCAGAACGCCGGGCCTTTCGCGCCGGGGACTTGCCAGGCCATTCTGCCATTCCTTCAAAATTTCCAGCAGGTGATTCGAAGCGTCACCCGACCAGGCATCGCCTTCCTCCCGCATGTGGATGACAACAGGCTTGTCTACTTCCTTTGCGAATTGCAATTGCCGTTTCAACGCCTCGCGTTGGAAGGCGCGTTTGTCCTCTTCCTTGGCCCAGTAATAATCCAACCCGATCTCGCCGATGGCAACTACTTTGGGATGCTGAGCCAAATCTTTTACCTGCTGGAATGCGGATTCGGAGAACTTGTCCAAGTCTGTTGGATGAAACCCCACCGCCGCCCACACGCTGGGATTTGATTCTGCCAACCGAACCGCTGCCATGCTGGAAGTTTGGTCCAGCCCCGGCACGAGCATCC
>CAILWD010000634.1 GCA_903837815.1 uncultured Chloroflexota bacterium
ACGGTTATTTCTTCCTGAAAAATATTCCGTCTGGCGACCAGTCTCTGGTGGTGGCTGATGAAACCAGCGGGCAGACGTATCAGATCCAAGTGGCGCCCGGCCAGACAACCAATGTGGGAGAGGTTAAATTCCTGGCGACTGCGACGCCCGGACGCTGAACTTTTCGCAGAGGTAAGCATGACTTGGTATCGAGATCGAATTGTGTGGCGATATGTGGCAACAGGGGTTCTTGTTGGTTTTCTTTTCCCGCTTTTTGGATTTTTGCTTCAATGCAACTTCTTGAGATTATTCTGTACCTTTGAGTCCTTTCTGCGTATTCAACGCGATCAGCCGTTATTTTGGGTTATAGAGCTTGCGCCCCTGGTGCTTGGCGTCATGGCTGGGTTGGTTGGACGGCAACGCCGGTTACTCTCCGTTATTTTACGCGCAAAAAAGGAATGGGAGACTACATTCGATGCCTTCTCAGACCCCGTATTTGTCCTTGACAAGGATGGACGGGTCATCCGTTGCAATCATGCTGTACTCGACAGGTTGAACTCCACCTATCAAAAAACGTTGGGCCGCCCGCTGGACGACATACTGTCTGAGGGAGGTGACACGTTCTCTGTCCAACTGGGACAGTCGGAGCGCTGTTGGTTCAAGCGCTTTTATGATGTCGTTTTTTGCCCCATCACCATTGATGGCGTGACGCAAGCCTCTCTCTGTATTTTGCACGACATCACCGACCGCAAAAGCGCCGAATCCGAACTGCAAGCCCTCTTTGCTGCGATGACCGATGTCATTGTTGTGTATAACGCAGAGGGACGTTATCTTAAGGTTGCGCCGACCAATCAATCCAACTTTTACCGTCCGCCTCAGGAAATGATAGGAAAGACCGTTTCCGAACTCTTTCCGCCTCAACAAGCCGGGTTTTTCCTGGGAAAAATTCAACAGTGTCTAAACACCGGCGAACTGACCAGCGCCGAATACAGTTTGAACATCGAAAGCAGGGAGATTTGGTTTTCGGCGCTTATTTCCCGCATGTCCGAAGATACCGTTATTTGGGTGGCGCGAGACATCACCGACTACAAACAAAACGTGATGGAACTGGCGCGGGAAACCAGATACTTTGAATCCCTGGTCAAGAACAGCCCGGTGGCAATTGTAGTCATGGGTAATGACGAAAGAATCCTCTCGGTAAACCCCGTCTTCGAAAAACTTTTTGGCTATACCAGCGCAGAAGCCGTGGGCGCCAGCCTCGATACCCTTGTCGCCACGCCCGAGACGCAAATGGAAGCCGCGCGCTACTCGCAGCAAATCATGGAAGGCCCCATTCACGGCATCGTCCGCCGCCGCCGCAAAGACGGCACACTCGTAGACGTGGAACTCTCCGGCGTCCCCATCATCGTGGACGGCAGGAAATTAAGCGCCCTCGTCCTTTATCATGACATTACCGAACTGGCGCAAGCCCGCCGCGAAGCAGAATCGGCCAACCGCGCCAAGAGCGAATTTCTGGCGAACGTGAGCCACGAAATCCGAACACCCATGAACGGCGTGATTGGCATGTTGGAACTGGCGCTCGACACCAAACTCACAACGGAACAGACCGATTACCTGCAAACTTCCCTGCACAGCGCCGAGGCATTGCTGACCCTGCTCAACGACATACTCGACTTCTCCAAAATCGAAGCGGGCAGACTCGAACTCGAAGCCATCAACTTCAACCTGCGAAACGCCGTCGAAGACGTGACCTACACCCTCGCCAGACGCGCCCAGGACAAGGGGTTGGAAGTGGCCTGCCTGATCGACCCCGACCTGGCTTCCACCCTGCGCGGCGACCCCGGCCGTCTGCGACAGGTGCTCGTCAACCTGGTTGGCAACGCCATTAAATTCACCCATCATGGGGAAATCGTCATCCGCGCCGAACCAAAAGAGGAAGCTGAGACGCATGTACTGGTGCATTTTTCGGTGCAAGACACCGGCATCGGCATTCCCCGCGACCGTCAGTCTGCCATCTTCGAGCGCTTTACTCAAGTTGACGGCACCACCACACGCACTTATGGCGGAACCGGGCTTGGATTGACCATCTCCAAACAACTGATCGAGATGATGGGAGGCGCCATAGGGGTCGAAAGCACGCCCGGAGTAGGTACCACCTTCTGGTTTGATATCCGCTTCGAAAAACTCCCCCCCGCTCCCAAAAGTGGCGTCACAGGCCCCCTTACTCCGGGACCAGCCAACCTGATTTTTACCCGCGTTTTGGTGGTGGATGACAATCAGACCAACCGTATTGTGCTCATCAAAAACGTGGAGGCGCTTGGCTCGCGGGTAGAGGCCGTTTCCAGCGGCGCAAAAGCCATTGAAAGCCTTCGCAACGCCCAACGCATCGGCGACCCATATCACATTGTTTTGCTCGATATGCAAATGCCCGGCATGGACGGCGAACAAACCGCCCGCAGCATCAAAAGCGACCCCTCCATCAAAGACGTCAAAATCCTCATCCTTACCTCCATGGGGCAGCGCGGCGACGCTGCCCGTCTCGAAGCGCTCGGCTGTGCGGGGTACCTGCTCAAACCCGTTAAACAGCAAATGCTCTTCGACGCAATTCTGGCGGCGCTGGACCAGTCCGAAGATTCAAGCGTCAGCCTCATCACCCGCCACAGCCTTTCCGAAACGAAATCGGCCGGCTTGCGTCTTCTGCTTGCCGAAGACAACCCCGTCAATCAAAAACTGGCAGTCATCATGCTGCAAAAGGCCGGCTACGCGGTGGACGCCGTCGAAAACGGACTTCAGGCATTTGAACAGATTCGAAACCACACCTACAGCGCGGTGTTGATGGATGTCCAAATGCCAGAGATGGATGGCTATGATGCCACCCGCCGCATTCGCGCCTGGGAAACCCAGACCGGACAGCATATCCCCATCATCGCCATGACCGCCTATGCCATGGCTGGCGATCGTGAACTTTGCATTCAGGCGGGCATGGATGATTATGTCTCCAAACCGCTCGAACCCCGCGCCCTGTTCAATGCCATCGAACGCTGGGCGCAAAAGTTGAATTCTCCACAAGAGGATGCAGCAATGGATTTGGGACGTAACTGGCTGGGCGAGACCTTGACCGAATCTGCGCCCGAGCCTGACCCTGCCTCCTCGACCCCGCCCGAACCCGCAAGCGAATCCAACCCTGCCGACCTCGAAGCCTCTCTTTTCCGCTTCAGCAACGATCACGACTTCATGATGGAAATGGCGCGGGAATTTCGAAACCACCTGCCTTCGCGCATAATGGAATTCGACGCCGCCTTGCAGGAAGGCGACATCAAGACCATTGGCAGGTTGGCGCATAACTTGAAAGGCGTCAGCTTGAATTTCGATGCCAGCTTTTTGGCAAATGCCGCCGCGCAACTGGAGCAATGTGGCAAGCAGGAAAACCTTGCCGCTGCCCCTGAGTTGATCGAAAAGGTCCGAGAAGAAATCAAACGGCTGGAGAGTTATCTTGATTCGCAATTGAAATAGAGCGCAGATTCAGCCATAGGGCTGCGCCCAAAACCAGAATCGTTGTCCCCAAACTCCAAAGGTCTTTTGTCGTCTCCGCCTGTTTGACCAGCGCAAAGAATGAAACCAGTTCCAGCGCAATCAAAAAAACAAAGGCTTGAAGATAACTTTTATATTTTTGCACCAACGCACCGATGACCCACACAATCGGGATAAGGTATGGTAGTTGGTCATACGCCCACAGGTAAATGGTGGAGACAAACCCAACCGGTATGATGATGTTGAACGCCTCCCACGCGGTCAGCCTGGACTGGTTCCGCCAAAGGAAGAATCCGCCCAGCCCAAGGAGAATCAAACTTGAAACTCCGCCCAAAATTGTCCAACAGGGGGAGGCTCCACCGCAGGCGAGATAGGCAAAAGCCCAAACGTTCGAGTGGACTCCCTGAGTCCGATCCATCACCGCTTCACTTGCCCCCCGAAATTTGACCAGCCACAACGGGTCTTGAATCATCCCGACAGCGAGCAGGGCAACCCCGCCGATTGCAACGCCGTAGATTGCCTTCCAATCCCGCCGCGCCAGGAACCAGATCCCAGCAAGTAAGAGGATGGTCAGCCCTTGCGGCGGCTTGAGCATGGTCAGCGAGAGGAGCATCCCCGCCGGCAGAGACTTGTCTTTTTCGAGCAGCAGAATTGCCCCTGCGATGGAAGCCAGCGCCAGCGCGCCAACCGAGCCTGTGTGCAAGGTCAGGTAAACGGGGCCAAAAAAGAACATCGCGGCAAAAATGGGAACCAGCAACCGCTTTTGTGCGGGGCTTTCCCAATGATTGAGCAGGACGAAAATCACCCAGGCGATGATCGAAAGCGTGACGACCTGCCATGTGATGTATGCCGTCGGCAGAGACATCAACCCAAGCGGGATGCAAAGAATCGCCAGCGGCAATGGATAGGGGAAGATGTGATTCGGTTGCCATTTGATG
>CAILWD010000635.1 GCA_903837815.1 uncultured Chloroflexota bacterium
GTCAGTCATTTGAGTCTCCTTTTATCGTGTCATCCTGAGCAAAGTGGTCCCTGAGATTCTTCGCCGCGAAGCGGCTCAGAATGACACACGTAGTGGAAGAAAAATAATACAAGCCAGCGCCCTGACTAAAAAGAGTCTGGGGACTGGCTTGTGGGGGACATTTCAAAACACGGTGTTATCCAAGCAATTCACGGGCGACGCGGGTGGCGCTGGAGGCATCCGGCGCGAAGCCGTCCGCGCCGATCTGGGTGGCAAAATCCTGGGTGACGGGCGCGCCGCCGATCATCACCTTGACCTTGTCTCGCAACCCGGCGGCTTTGAGCGATTCGATGGTCACGCCCATGTTGCTCATGGTGGTGGTGAGTAGAGCCGACATGCCGATGACCGTCGCGCCCTTGCCAACAGCGTCCACAAAAGCCTGCGGGGGGACGTCCACGCCGAGGTCGATGATTTCAAACCCCGCGCCTTCGAGCATCATGGCGACGAGGTTCTTGCCGATATCGTGCAAATCGCCCTTGACTGTACCGATGGCAACCTTGCCCGCCGACTCGGTCCCTCTGCCGACGAGGTGCGGCTTGAGCAGACTCAAACCCGCCTGCATGGCGCGAGCGGCAATCAGCATTTCGGGGACGAAGATGTCGCCTTCCTCGTATTGCTTGCCGACTTCGTCCATGGCGGCGATCAACGCTTCCTTCAGGATGACGCCCGCGTCGATACCTTCCGCCAGGGCTTGTTTGACGCCGGCTTCCACTGCGGGTGCAGCCCCTTCGATCACGTTATCGAAAATTTGTTTGAGGTCCATGTTTTCTCCAGGAGGATGGGATTTGAAAGAAAACCCCGACAGACGGAAACCGAGTCGGGGTCCGATAAAAAGTTATAAATGCCAGGATTCAGAGTCCTCTTCCATGATATTGTCCAAAATGGCTTCGTGCGCCCGGTCAATGTCTTCGAGCAAAGCCAGTCGGGCAGTTTCGGTGTCGTGAGCAATCAGCGCGTCGACAATGCGCTTGTGGGTGACTTCCATTGTCTTGCCAGCCCGGCGCATGACCATGAAGCGCGCCAGTTGGTCGTGCAGTTTGCCAACCAGTTCACCCAGTTCATTGTTTCCGCTTGCCTTTGCCAGCAGATGATGGAAGTTTCGGTTTTCGTCGGTGTAGCGGTCATAGGATTCGTCGTCATCGCCTGTATACCCGGCGTGGGCGGTTTGCAGTTCCTGAATCTGCTCCGGGGTGATGCGCGGCGCGGCGCGTTCCACCGCCGCAAGTTCCAAAATACGGCGGATATCCAGCAAATCTCTTAATTGCTTGAGGGTGATGGTCGCCACGAAATAGCCCGAGCGCGGTTTAATGACCACCAGTCCCTCGTGGCTGAGCATTTGCAGGGCATCGCGCACGGGTGTGACGCTGGTATTGTACTCGTGGGCAATTTCCTCGATGTTCAACCGCTCGGCAGATTCGCGCTGTCCCATGATGATGGAGCGCCGCATTCGCTTGTAGATCACACTTTTTGAAGTGCTGTCGACAGATACCTGATTCATGATTATGCGCCTCAATAAAAAAATATACCACAAGATATATCAATTTGCAACAATAAAGCGCAATTGATATATTAGTTATTGACTAATAATATATTAGATGCTATGATTGCGATATCATTGACTTTGTACCCTTTCAGACGAACTGGCAAGCAGAACACATTCTTGATTTCCCGTAGGAGGTGCCCTCCCGCAAATCGATCATGCTTCGGTTGTAAATCCTGATGTTCTCAAAAAATCAATTCTAGTAGAAAGGTAAAAAGAAAATGGAATCGAAGAAAATTCACCCCCTGGTTACGAAAGCCAACCAGCAACTCCGTGAAGGAAAAATCTCACGCCGAGACTTCCTCCGCCTTTCAACCCTCGTGGGCATGAGCCTTGCAACTGCCGAAGTTTTGGCAGCCTGCGGGCCCGAACCCGTTGCCACCCAAGCCCCTGTCGTTGCTACCGAAGCCCCTGTCGTTGCCACCGAAGCCCCCGCCACCGGGGGAATCGTCCGCGGCGGAACCCTAACTTGCGCCACCCGCATTGAGCGCGTGGACAACCCTGCCACCTTCTCGCTGATCAGCGCAGTCCAGCCCTGGCGCCATGTCATCGAATTTCTGACCTACACCGACCCGGCTGGCATCACCCACCCCTACCTGCTCGAAAATTGGACCGCCAGCGACGATTTGCTGACCTGGACGTTAGCGGTTCGCAAGGGTATCAAGTTCAACAACGGGCAGGAATTGACCGCTGACGACGTCATGTTCAACTTCAAGCAGTGGTTGACGGAATCCGTCCAATCCTCCATGTTCGGCGCGATGAATTACCTCACCCTCGACGGCGTGGAAAAGACCGACGACTACACCATCACCCTGAAACTCACCACCCCCTCCATCTTCGTCCCCGAACATCTTGCCCAATATCCCGCTGGCATCGTCCCCGCTTCCTTCGGCGGCGACATCACCAAGGAACCCGTCGGCACCGGCGCCTTCACCATGGAAGAATACGTCGTTGGCGAACGCTGCGTTCTCAAAGCCCGCAAGGATTACTGGCGCAACGGCGTGGATGGCAAACCCCTGCCCTACCTCGATGAAATCATCATGGTCCAGTTGGGCGATGACCGCTCCGCCGACCTCTCCGCCTACCAAAGCGGACAGGTGGACACCATCCTCGAACCGAATGTTGCCATCTGGGAAGCCCTCAAGGACGACCCCGAATCGACCATCGTCGCCACCCCCACTGGAGCCACCCGCGTCCTGCGCCTGCGCGCCGACCAGGAACCCTGGACGAAAGTGGAAGTTTGCCAGGCGCTCAAGCACTGCCACAACCGCGAGAAGATTTTGGCGCTCGCCCTGCAGGGACAGGGAGCCATCGGTAACGACAGCCATGTGTCCCCGGCGAACCCCGAATATGTGGACGTCCCGCCCTACCCGTTCGACACCGCCAAGTCGAAGGAATTGCTCGCGGCTGCGGGTTATCCCGATGGCGTGACCGTCGAACTGGCGGTTGCCAGCGACTGGCCCGAGACCATGGCGTATGTCCAGGCATTGAAGGAAGATGCTATGGCTGGCGGTTTCACCATCAACCTCAACCCCATGCCCGCTTCGCAATATTGGGAAGGCTGGACCGATTTCAATATGGGCGTTACCTGGTGGGCGCACCGCACCCTGGCTCCCATGACACTGGCTGTTGCCTATACCGGCAACCCTGATGGCACCCCAGTCGCCTGGAATGAATCGCACTGGGTTGACCAGGAATTCAGCGACATCCTTACCGAAGCAGTCGGCACTCTGAACCTCGAAAAGCGCAAGGAACTGGTCGGCAAACTCGAAGTCATCCAGAAGGAACGCGGAACCATCTGCGTCCCCTTCTTCATGAGCGTTTGGAAGATTTACAAGAAGAATGTCCATGATATTGTACCGACCCCCGATGAATACGCCATCTTCTACGAAACCTGGAAAGACGCGTAACCGCATTTTGTAATTCCCACTTCCCGCTCTATCGGGGGCTATGCCCCCGATAGAGCAAAACTTATACCAACTACCTTATTTAAGAGGCAAGACATGATTCAAACTCACGGCACCAACATGACAAGCGCCCATTATTCACGCATGGGGCAACAGGAATGTGAAAATATTCATCTCGCCAGCCTGGAAGTCCTCCAGCGCGTCGGCGTCGATGTTCATGATGAAAAGGCAAAAGACATATTGGTAAAAGGCGGCGCACAGGCAGACGGCTTGCGCGTCCGCATCCCGGAATACATGGTCAAAAGCGCTTTATCCACCGCGCCATCCACCATCACGCTCTACAACCGCAAGGGCAAGGTTGCCATGCGCGCCGGCAAGTACAACACCTACTACGGCGGCGGCTCGGACTGTCTCAACATCTGGGATCACCGCACCAACCAGCGCCGCAAGCCGGTCTTGACCGACGTGCGCGAAGCCTCCACCGTGCTGGACGCCCTGCCTGAGATTGACTTCGTCATGTCTGCCTTCCTGCCCGAAGACGTGGATCAGCGCATCTATGACCGCTACCAGATGGAGGTCATGCTCAACACCACCACCAAGCCGATTGTCTTCGTCACCCCCGATTTCGAAGGCTGCGTAGCGGCTGTGGAAATGTGCGAAATTGTCGCGGGCGGAGCGGAAGCCTTCCAGAAGAAACCCTTCGCCACCTGCTACATCAACGTCACCTCCGGCTTGATTGCCAACCAGGAAGCCCTGCAAAAGTGCATGTTCCTTGCAGAAAAGGGATTACCCCAGTTGTACATCCCGCTCAACGCGGGCGGCGTCAACTCCCCGTCCACCACGGCGGGTTGCATGGCGACGATGAATGCCGGCATCCTGCTGGGCATCGTCCTCTCGCAACTCGTCCACCCCGGTGCTCCGATTGCCGTCCCCGGCTGGAACGGCGGCCCCTACAACCTGCAAACCATGGTCGGGAACTACGTCCTCGCCGACGAGCAGGGCGTCCCCACTTCGATGGGCAAACACTACGACCTGCCGGTCTTCGGTTTGGGCGGCTCCACCGACTCGAAACTGCTGGACATGCAAGCCGGCTTTGAAGCCACCCTCAGCCTGATGACCTCCCTCCTGCACGGCGCCAACATCGTCCACGACGTTGGCTTCATGGACGCAGGTCTGCAGGGCAGTATGCAGTTGATGGCAATCTGCAATGAGATTTTGGGCTTCCTGCGCGCCACCACTGCCGGCGTGGTCGTGGACGAAGAAACCCTGGCGTTGGATGTGGTCGAGGAACTCGGTCCCACCGGCAGCTACCTCGGGCACGAACACACCATCCGCCATTTCAAGGAACCCTTCTACTCGAAACTGATCGACAAGAACCCGTTTTCGGTCTGGCAGAAGCGCGGCGGCTTGACAATGGAAGCCCGCGCCTCCAAGATGGTCGATGACATCCTCGCCAAGCACAAGACCGAACCCTTGCCTGAAGATGTGCAGAAAGCCATTCATGCCATCGTCGAGCGCGAACAGGCATGGATTAATAATCAGAAGTAAAATAATTTATCGCGCTGAGCGACATCGTCCCCGCAGGGGAAGTCGAAGCGCGGCTGTAAATGTCCTTCGACTACGCTCAGGACGAAGGACATTTATTCCATCCCGTAACCACCGGAGAAGCCAATGGCAAGATACATCGTGCGGCGATTGTTGACCATGCTGTTGACCATGATCCTGGTCTCCATGCTGGTGTTTGCCATCGTCGAGATTGCGCCGGGCAACGTCGCCCGCAACATCCTCGGCGCATACGCCACGCCTGAACAGGAAGCCTCGATGGCGCGTCAGTTGGGACTGACCCGTCCGGTGACCATCCGCTACATCTCCTGGCTCTTTGGCTCGGATTGGCAAGCCAGCGCCGAGATTGGAATGCCGCTGGCACAAACCATCAGCGAGCAGGGACTGGTCAAAAACGCTCGCGAGTGGTGGGCGGTTTCACCGCAAGGCGAATACATGCAATGGACGGTGGAGGAAGGGCAGCTCTATAAAGTGGCTCTGCTCCCCGACGGCGCCACCGAAAAAATCCTCGACGAAGAATCCTGGACGATGGGCGAAGACGGCAAGGAATATTTCTGGGGGATCGATACCGCAAACCGCGCCGCCAAATGGGTGCGCGGCTCGAAAGATGTCGAATACCGACTGGACTATTCGGGCTGGGTCGAAAGCGCGGGCGCTCCTGTGGATTACATCCCCCTCAGCAAGGGACTGATTCGGGGCGACGCAGGCATCTCGCTCAGGTATCAGGCTCCGGTGGCGGAGGTAATCGGGCGCAGAATCCTCAACTCGTTGATTCTTGCCGCGCTGGCATTCGCTGTTTCCATCCCAACCGCAATCATCCTCGGCTTGATCGCAGGCTTGAACGAAGGCAAACTCATTGACCGCGTCATCTCCATCGGCGGATTGATCACCGCCGGCTCCCCCGATTTTGCAACAGGCATTTTGCTCATTATGGTTTTCGCCCTCTGGTTGAAAGTTTTGCCGGGCGCGGCAGTCTTCACCTCGGCGGACGCGCTTTGGAAAACTCCAAACCTGTTGGTGTTGCCCGTGCTGACCGCCAGCCTGGTCGAGATTGGCTATGTGTTGCGAATCACCCGCTCGAGCGTGGTCGAAGTAATGAACAGCCCCTATGTCCGCACTGCCATTCTCAAAGGGCTGACCTACCGTCAGGTGGTCGCCCGCCACGTTTTGCGCAATGCGATGATGGCTCCCATCACCGTCATCATGCTGCACATCAACTGGTTCATCGGCGGCTTGGTCGTTGTTGAATCGGTTTTCGGGTATCCGGGCTTGGGCAACTTCATTCTCAATGCCGCGCTCTTCAAGGATGTCTATTCCATAGAAGCAGGCGCCATGGTTTTGATTTTGCTGGCAGTCGGCACCCAACTCATCGCGGACTTGATTTACTCGCTCATCAATCCGCGCATCCGCTATTCATAGGAGGCTTGCGGTGAATCATCCCCTCTTTTACCGCGAAGCCCGCGAAGTACCGCGAAGAAAAAACCTTTTACTTTTAATATCTTTGCGTTCTTCGCTCCTTCGCGGTGAATCTTTCCGCTTGACCAAGTTAGGAAAAAGCCATGGCAACTGAAAACATTTCCATGACGAAACCCGCCTCACGGCTGACTCTGGCTTGGCGCGGATTCTGGAAAGGGGCGCAGGAACTGGCGGAGTTGATTCTTTCCTCGCCGACAGCGGTCATTGGGCTGGTGATTGTGCTTGCCTGGGTCTTTGTGGCGATCTTCGCCCCGCTCATCACAACCTATTCCCCTCTCGACCAGGATTACAAGAACATCAACAAGCCCCCCACAGCGGAGCATGTCCTCGGCACCGATACGCTGGGACGCGACGTTTGGGCGCGTGTGGCGTACGGAGCGCGAACCATCCTCTCGCTGGGACCCATTTCGGTCTTCGTGGCGTTTCTCGTCGGGCTGGCTCTGGGACTCCCTGCTGGCTACTACGGCGGCTGGGTGGATGAAGTCATCATGCGCATCCTCGACGCGCTGATGGCGTTCCCCACCATCCTGCTTTACATGATTATCATTTCGGCGGTGGGAGCGTCGCCGTTCAACGTGGTCATCGCCATTGCCATCGGCGGCGCGCCTGGCATTGCCCGCCTTGTCCGCGCCCTGACGATGGATATACGCACCCGCGAGTATGTGGCGGCGGCGAAATTGCGCGGCGACAGCGACATCGTCATCATGCTGCGTGAAATCCTCCCCAACAGTCGCGGGCCTTTGATCGTGGACTTTTTGCTCCGCATCGGCTACGCTGCCTTTTACATCGGCACGCTCGGCTTTTTGGGACTCGGTCTTCCACCACCAACCCCCGACTGGGGCGGCATGGTGCAGGAAGGTCACAGTCGCATGACGGCAAATGTCTGGCCCGTCCTGTCCGCAACAATGGCAATCGTAACGCTGGTCATTGGCTTGAATATGTTCGCCGACGGTCTGCGCGAAGAAAGTATGCGGTATCAATAGCATTACGGACTCAACGTCTCCTGACGTTGGAGTCGGAGAAACTCATGGACGATAATTCTCCAATCCTATCGGTAAGAAACCTGGCGGTCTCGTACAAGACCCGCAAGCGCGAGGTGGACGCTGTGCGCGATGTCTCGTTCGATGTCTATCGCGGCGAGAATCTGGGTCTGGTCGGTGAATCGGGCTGCGGCAAAAGCACCACCGCGTATTCGATTGTCAACTTTCTGGGTCGCAACGGGCGCGTGAGAAGCGGAGATATCCTCTTCAAAGGCGAGCAAATCCGCGGACGCTCCGAGGCTGACCTTCGCAAACTGCGCGGCGCGGATATTTCAATGGTCTATCAGGAGCCGATGTCGGCGTTGAATCCGTCCATGCAGATTCAAGACCAGCTTGCCGAAAGCCTGATTGCCCATCGCGGATTCAACAAAGCCAACGCCTACGCCGAATCCATCGAAGCCTTGAAGAAAGTCAACATGCCCGACCCCGAAGGGGTGATGAAGCGTTATCCGCATCAACTTTCGGGCGGACAACAGCAGCGCGTGTTGATTGCGATGGCAATGCTCAACAACCCGTCCCTGCTCATCATGGACGAACCCACCACCGCGCTGGACGTGACCGTCGAAGCCGCTGTGCTGGATTTGATTGCCGAACTGCAAAAGAAGTACAACACCGCCACGCTTTATATCAGTCACAACCTCGGCGTCGTTGCCCGCGTCTCGGACAAGGTCGCAGTGATGTATGCAGGCGAAATCGTCGAACTGGCAACGACCCGTGAGATTTTCAAAAATCCCATGCACCCCTACACGATGGGACTTATGCGCTGCCTGCCCGACGTGGACGCACCCAAAGGAACCCGTGTCCTTCATCCGATTGAGGGTCGCGTGCCTTCGCCCGCCAACCTGCCGCAGGGCTGCATCTTCGCCCCGCGCTGTGAACAGGCGAACCAGGAATGTACAGCCGAACATCCCGCGCTGGTTGAAATTGAACCAGGTCATCAGGTGCGCTGTCTGCGCCGCGCAAAAGATTGGGAAGAGGTCAAGCGGCTGTGGGCTACCGCCGCCGAAAAGCCAATCGAAATCCTCCAGCGTGCCGCCCCCGAAGAAAAAGTTCTCGACGTGAACAACGCCAAGGTTTATTATCCCGTGCCTTTCCAGACCGTTGGCGGTTTGTTCGGGATGGAAAAACGCCGCTACGTCCGCGCCTCGGACAATGTCAGTTTCACCATCAAACGCGGACGCACCCTCGGCATTGTCGGCGAATCGGGTTGCGGCAAAAGCACGATGGCAAAAGCAATCGTCGGGTTGGAACCGCTTTACGGGGGGAAAATTGACTTCCTCGATGTGGATGTCTCCAAGCCGTTGAACAAGCGCAACATCGAAAGCATCCGCGATTTGCAGATGGTCTTTCAAGACCCGAACGGGGTGCTGAATCCGTCCTACAGCGTCGGCGACCAGATTGCGTTTTCACTGCGCCGATTCGGGACCGTCCCGCCCGATCAGATTAAGGCGGAGGTCGAGCGACTGCTCCGCGCCGTCAAACTGGATGAAAGTTATTACAACCGTCTGCCGCGACAGTTGAGCGGCGGCGAAAAACAACGCGTGGGAATCGCCCGCGCCATTTCCACCAACCCTGCGATGGTCGTCTGCGATGAGCCTGTGTCTGCGCTGGATGTGTCGGTGCAGGCGGCGGTGCTGAATCTGCTGCTGGAAATTCAGAAGACGCAGAACACGACAATGATTTTGATTTCGCACGACCTGAGTTCGGTGCGCTTCTTCGCCGACGATGTCGCCGTGATGTACCTCGGTCATATCGTGGAGATCGGTTCCTGCGAAGCGATCTTCCAGAAGCCGAACCATCCGTACACCACCGCGCTTCTGGCGGCTGTCCCCCGCGCCGACCCCGACGCGCCGCATTCCAACATCCGCCTGAGCGGACGAGTCCCCAGCGCGGTCAACCCGCCTTCGGGCTGCAAATTCAACACCCGCTGTCCGTTCAAGATCGGTGAAATCTGCGAACAGCAGGAACCGCCCACACGCGACATGGGCAACGGGCATTACATTGTTTGTCACCTTACCCCTGAACAATTAGCGTAGGGAAAGGCTTTGAACCACCGAGGCGCTGAGACACAGAGCATAAAAACCTCCGTGACTCTGTGTCTCCGTGGTTAGCCAACTACGCTTAGACTCAATATCCTTTGGGAGGCTTTTACGCCATGACGGAACACAAAAAAGAATTTTTCATGCGTGACCCGTGGAAGTTCGACCCGAACTTCAAGCGACCCGCGCGCCCCAACGATGAACTCGGTTTCGACACCCGTTCGCTTCACGCGGGCTTTCATCCCAACGAAGACATGGAACGCTTCCGCGCCTTCGTCCCGCCCATCGTGCCTTCGATGACCTATCCGTATCGGGACTTCGACCACATCCCGTATCCAGTCTACGCCCGCACCAAGACCCCCACCGCAGACATCCTCGAACAGCGCATCGCCGCCCTCGAAGGCGGGGAAGCCGCGGTCACGGCTGGCTCTGGCTCACAGGCTTTGTTCAATTTGATTTTCACCATCGCCCGCCCTGGCGATAACATCGTCAC
>CAILWD010000636.1 GCA_903837815.1 uncultured Chloroflexota bacterium
CCTGAACAACAACGGCGTCATCGATGTCCTCGACCTCGAACTCCTCGCACAAAACTATCGCAGGTCTGGCGTCATCGCCTGGCAGTAGAAACAAATCACGAACCAAGTCCCCGCCTCAAGCGGGGACTTTTATTAGGGGGTAAAATCCAGCCATGCCCAAACTTCTCATCCTCTCGAAACAAGCGGAGAAATACGCCCGCCATATAGAATCTGCCGGACTGCCCCAATTGGATGGGATGACTTTTCAGGCTTCGGAGGACTGCGAAATCGTTTTTGGCGAACCCAGTTTGATTCGGGAGGCGCTGCCACACCTACCCCGCCTCAAGTGGATTCAGTCCATGTGGGCTGGGGTGGAGCCGCTGCTGAATCCTGCCCTGCGCCGCGATTATCTCCTGACCAATGTGCGCGGTGTCTTTGGCGGGCTGATGTCTGAATTTGTCATCGGCTATTTGCTGGTTCACGAGCGGAGAATCTTCCAGAGGCTCGAAGCGCAGAAGAACAGGGTTTGGGATGAGTCAGTCACAGGCACGCTGAACGGCAAAACCATCGGCCTGTTGGGCGTCGGCTCCATCGGCGCAGAACTGGCAATCACGGCTAAATTTTTTGGAATGACCGTCCACGGCTACACGCGGGAAAGCGAAAGCAGCAAACACGTGGATAAATATTTTCATGGTGCAAACCTGCCAGATTTCGCCAGCGGACTGGACTACCTCGTCAGCGTGTTACCCAACACAGCCGAGACGGGACAAATCGTCAATGCCGATTTGTTGAATGCCCTCCCCTCTCGCGCCTATTTCATCAACATCGGGCGCGGACAGGTTGTGGACGAACCTGCCTTGGTCGAAGCCCTTCGCCAAAACAAAATTGCGGGCGCGGTGCTGGATGTCTTTGAAGAAGAACCGCTCCCCACAGAACATCCCTTCTGGACGACGCCCAACCTGCTGATGACCTTTCACACCTCCGCACCGAGTTTCCCGGAAGACATCGCCAAAATCTTCATCGAGAACTACCTGCTGTACATCGAGGGCAAGCCTTTGAAGTACCGGGTTGATTTTGAAAAAGGATATTAGAAATTGGTATCGCCTGACAAACGAAAAAATGTCGCGGCGAGCAAACTCCCTCACTTCGCTCTGATGTCCTTCAGGAGAGCGACCAAATCGGACATTGAGAAAGCCATGCGAGTATCCCAAACCCGCTTTGACAAATCTCTCCCGCCCTGCTATACTCGCCCTCGTTAAGTTGACTTTCACTGTCGCATTTGTCGGCAGTTTGTTTTGAGAACAATCGCAACGTGGCACGAAACTACCCCTCGCGAAATAAGTCGGCAGGGGTCTTTTTTTTACTGAGTTGGGCAAACAAAACCTTCTCCCCAAAAACGACCTTACCCGCCAATGGCGGTTGAAATTATCTTTTAAGATTCAAAAGGAAAACAAAATATCATGAGCAAGAAAAACAAGTTAAGAATTATCCCGCTCGGGGGCTTGGGCGAAGTGGGAAAGAACATGATGGCGTATGAATTCGGCAACGACATCATTGTGGTAGACGCGGGAATCATGTTCCCCGATAACGACATGCTGGGGGTCGATTACATCATCCCCGATTTCCAATACCTCGTCAAAAAAGCGGGCAACGTGCGCGGGCTGATCATCACCCACGGGCACGAAGACCACATCGGCGCCATCCAGCATTTCATCGAAGAGATCAACGTGCCGATTTACGCCACCCCGCTGACAAGAGGCTTGATCGAGGGAAAACTCCTTCGGAACAATTCCCAGCATAAGGCGCAGTTCAAAACCATTCAGGCTGGCGAAGCGTCCAACATTGGACAGTTCAAGGTGGAATACTTCCACGTCAGCCATTCCATCCCCGACGCGGTTTCGCTGGCGATCACCTCGCCCGCAGGTCTGGTCATCCACATGAGCGATTTCAAATTCGACCAGACCCCCGTGGACGAGTGGCCCACCGATATGGGCAAACTGGCGGAATTCGCCGCCCGCGGCGTGGACCTGCTGCTCTCGGATTCGACCAACGCCGAACGCCCGGGC
>CAILWD010000637.1 GCA_903837815.1 uncultured Chloroflexota bacterium
CTTCTTCGCGGCGGTGTGACCAAACGAGCCAGAACCATGCCCCAGAATCAGGGTCAACTCCGGGGCTTGGCCTGAGCCTGTCGAACGGGACGAATCCAGAACCGATTTGATTTCCAGCGCGAGATCACGAAGTTTATCCAGGCGGGGGGTGTAGGGCGTGTCCTTGTCGGTGATCAATGATCCGCCCAGTTTGAGGAAGATGGTTTCTTGTTTCATGCCTGCATTATAACGTTGAACGTTTAACGTTTATAATCTGCATATGGACATTCATGCTGGAATCATTGCCGCTTCGATTTTGATGGTGGCCGCTGCCTTCTTTGCCATCCGTGGCGCGATTCGGGTCATGCAGTCTGCGCGGAAACTGGCTTTCTACAGCCTGCGGCGGATGCGCAATGCCAATGCCTGGCGCTTGTTTTTACTGGCTTTGCTCCTGTTTTCCTGCGCCGCATGGCTTCCGATTTTTGGCGAGCCGATTGTTTTCGATTATTTTCCGCCCACGCCCACCGCTTCATTGACTCCGACCATCACCCTTACGCCGACTATCACGTTGACCCCGACCCTGACTCTCATCCCATCGCTGACGCCCACGCCGCTGGTGAGCAACACGCCCACGCTGACCCTGACCCCATTTTTGCCCAATGCAATCGAGGCTTTGTTTGTCGGGGTGGTGACTCCGAACCCCGATGCGCTTTTTAGCCCGCTTCAATTTTCCACCGAGTTCGATGGCACCAATCCCATTGACCCAAAGACTGTTTTCGAACTTCCCATTCAGGCCATGTACGGCGGGTTCGATTACAACAATCTTCTCCCCGGCGTGCAGTGGACCGCGCTCTGGTATCACGACGGTCAGTTGATTTGTTACGAAACCAAACCCTGGGATGGCGGCACGGGCGGCATCGGCGGTTATACCGAGTGTTCCAATCCCATTGGCGGGTGGAAGGCGGGCGAATATGAAGTGCAGATTTTCATGGGCTATGAGTGGATGGTGATCGGGCGATTCATTGTGCTTGGCGCTGATGCAACGCCGACCTTCACCCCGATTCCGCCTGTGGCTACGCCATAAACAATCGTCAATCGTAAATCTAAAATCGTAAATTGCGAGAGTCTCCCATGCCCCAAAAAGCCTTCCAGGATTATTACCCCGAATACTTCGCCCATTGCTACGGATGCGGCAGCCTGAACGAGGTTGGGAATCAACTTAAGAGTTTCTGGGAGGGGGATGAGACGGTTGCCTACTTTCAGCCCAAGCCGTATCACACCGCCATACCGGGCTACGTCTACGGCGGATTGCTGGCTTCGCTGATCGATTGTCACGGCACGGGGACTGCCGCCGCCGCTGGCTACCGCGCCGAGAACCGCGAGATGGATACGGAGCCGCCCCTGCGCTATCTCACCGCCTCGTTACATGTCGATTATCTCAAACCCACGCCGCTGGGTCCCGTCTTGGAAGTACGCGGACGGGTGAAGGAAGTGAAGGGACGTAAGGTGAGTGTGGAAGAATGGATCGTGGTTAATGGTATGGTCACGGTGCGCGGGGAGTTGGTTGCTGTGCAGGTTCCAGAAAGTTTGGTGAAGGAGCTTTTACAAGGATGAGGGATGAAAGAAGTGAGAAGTAAAAAGCGGTAAGTGAAAAGTAAAGAATAAAAAGTAAAAAATGAAAAATGAAAAATAAAAAAGTCACGCGTGTTCCAGTAACTTTCCCAAGCCACCGTCCACGCGGGACAACCCAACTACCAATCTCCAATCCCCAATTACCAAATCAAATCGCCCAGCCCTTCTTCTTCCCGCTCATTTCTGCCGCAATCTGCGCCGCCAGCCTTGCATTATTCAACAGTAGGGCGAGGTTTGCTTTGAGTGACTTGCCCTTCGTCAACTCGCTGATTCTCCCCAATAAAAACGGGGTGAGTTTTTGTCCGTGAATTCCCTGCTCGATGGCTTCGGCGGAGGCTTTGGCAATGATCGGCTCCATCTTGGCGGCGGCGATGGCGTTTTTTTCGGGGATGGGGTTGGTGACGAGAATGCCGCCCTTCATCCCCAAATTCCAGTGGGCTTTGGCGAAGTCGGCGATTTCCTTTGGCGAATCAAGGCGGGCGCTGACGCCCAGTCCGCTTTCGCGGGAATAAAAGGCGGGGAATTCATCTGTCCCGTAGCCGACGACGGGCACGCCCATCGTTTCGAGATATTCCAGCGTTGCGGGCAGATCTAAAATGGCTTTGGCTCCCGCGCAGACCACAATGGTGGGAATCTCAGCCAGCGAGCGCAGGTCGGTGGAAATATCGAAGGCTGATTCCTTGTGAACGCCGCCGATTCCGCCTGTGGCAAAGACTTTGATTCCAACCATGTTCGCGGCGTACATCGTGCCTGCCACGGTTGTGCCGCCGTTGGCTTTTTTGACGATGGCGGTGGCGAAGTCGCGGTGACTCACTTTGAGCGTGGATTCGCTTTCAGAAAGCCGCACCAGTTCCGCGTCGGAGAGTCCGATGTGGATTTGCCCGTCGAGCAGGGCAACTGTTGCGGGGGTCGCGCCAGCGTCCCGCACGGTCTTTTCCATATTCCGCGCCAGTTCCAAATTTTGCGGGCGGGGAAGCCCGTGCGTGATGACGGTGGATTCAAGGGCGACAATCGGCGCGCCCAGGTCGAGCGCGATTTTGATTTCAGGGGCAATCGTAAAGTTGGGATGTTTGATCATGGTTTTTTATCCACGAGAGAGGAGGTAGAGGATGTTTTCCAGCGCCGTGTTGACGCTGTTCAAGTCTGCTGTTTTTTCCGGTTGGTCGCCTTCTTTTTCGATCGAAGATTTGGCGGCGCCCAATTCCAGGCGGAAGGTTTCGAGCATGGCTCTCGCAATCACCCTGGGTGGGCGCCTGCGTGTTCCCTGTTCATGCTGTTTCAACTGATTCTGATACTCGCGCAAAGCCTCGGGGCTGAGTTTGTTGATCTCCTCGTTCGTCAACTTGTGTAACTCGGCTTTTTTGTCGTAGTTTTCGATCACCACCTGTTTGATCAGCCTGAGCATTTCATCGTGGGTGTGTTTCTCCCGGATGCTTTTCAGTCTGTTGCGTTTCACCGCATTGGTGCGCGAAATTTCCCAGGCGGCGCGGTGTTTTTCCAGGACGAAATCGTAAGGCAGTTTCCAGTTGCCCACGTCGATCCACTCGATGGAGACGCCGAGATCGGCGGCTTTCTGCCTGAACTCTTTGCTGAAGAATTGGTCGGTGATGTTCGAACGCGGATTGAAGCGCGGCGCTTCGTTGCGTTTGCCCACCTTTGCCTGCTGACCTGTCAACTCGACGCGCATCTGCGCCTCGGTCTGCTGGTTCTTGAAGGCATCCTCCACTTCCTTCTGGCTGATGCTGGCGAGAATCTCGCCCAGGTTGTGTGAGCGGATCAAATCCTCCAGTTCGGTCACCACCAGCGGGATGACAGTGGTATCCCAGGGGAAGCCGATTTTTGCGGGCGTGAGCGGCTCGGGCGTGATGATGGTCTGGTTGTAGACCAGGGATTGCACCGCGCCTTCCTCAAAGTCATCCTTCGAGTCGCCGCTCCTGTTCTGGCGGCGCAGGATGTTGAAAATAACCTTGATGTCGTGCGCTTCGATCGGGATGCCGTCTTTGGTGCGCGATTTGACCCTCAGTCCGTGGATGAACTGGTCTCGCAGGTTGATGATGGCATACTCGCGTTTGCCCACTTCGTCGAACCTGCCGATCTCGCGGATGCGCTCGAACCTGTCCATCGGCCACAGGTTGCTGCCTGGGTGGATGATGCGCGGCTCGCCGTTGATCTTTTCCAGCAGGGCAACGCTGTCGAGGTTGACCTGGATCAGGCCGGGGCCGCCGATCAAAATCAGGGGCGATTGCTCGTCCTGTCCTGAAAGTCCGCCTTCCCTGATGGTGATCTTGTCGTGGCCATACCCGAAAGCCACTTCTTCGAGAAAATCAGAGGCGAGTTCCTCGTTTTGCAATTCGTACACGTCATCGAGGTAACGCGCTGCCATCACCCTTGCCAGGTCATAGACGACCTTCAACAGGGGCGCGTATTTGATAAGCCCGATGCCGACAAGGGCGGCGATGGGGA
>CAILWD010000638.1 GCA_903837815.1 uncultured Chloroflexota bacterium
AAGGGCAGGTGACTCACGCCCAGGAAATGGTCAAAGGGAAGAAAACGGATGAGGCGCTGGAACTCGTCCGCCTGTTGACCAAAAGCGGCGAAGTCAATGCTGATGGCTGGCGTTTGCTGGCGGAGCTTTCCACCGACATGGACGAACGCCTGCCTGCCCTCGAAAAACTACTGGCGCTCGCACCGGGGGATGCGAAAATACAAAAGGAATTGGAACGCCTGCGGCACTTCAAAAATAATCCACTCGACCTGGCAGAAATGTACGCGGAGCAGGGGAACATAGAAAAAGCCATCGAGGCATACGGCGCGGCTTCGATCAAATCAAAGTCGAGAGGAGAGCAAAGGGATATTTACTGGAAGACCGTCCGGCTCGAAAACCTGCGGCAGGAAAACATCACCCACATCTCTCCCACACTTTCGATTGCCCGCCTCACCGCGGGACCGCCGCTTTTGTACTTCATGCTGCTGCTGGCTCATGTGGGATTGAATCCTTTTGCCAACCCCGACTTTCTTCTGTGGATCGGTTTCTTCTGGACCCTGCTCGGCGGATTTCTGATTGCGCTCGCATCGATCCGGTCCCACTCCCGCATCTGGTCGCTGTTATTCAAGGAAGTTGGCTCTGGGGGGACGCCCGCCGCCCGTTTCACGATGTCTGCCGCCGGCTGGGTTTTGGTCATCCTGCCCTTTGCCGTGTTGTTCTTTGCGGCATTCAACCGCATGTAGGCCGTCAAATTATGATCCCAATCAACGATACCGAACCCAATCGCTACAGCCGCTTCCCGGTCATGACCGTCGGTTTGATCGTGGTCAACACGCTCATTCTCATCTGGGAGTTGAGTCTTCCCTACGGCGAACTGCGCAGCCTGTTCAAAGTCTATGGCGCCACTTCGAGTCTGATCTTCAACAGGCAGGGCGCGGGCGTGATCTCCGTCATCACCTCGACGTTTCTACATGGGGGAATCATGCACCTCGTCGGGAACATGTTCTTTCTGTGGGTGTTTGGCCGCCGCGTGGAGGATGCCTGCGGCCCCATCCGCTACATGGCGTACTATGTCCTGGCTGGAACCACTGCCAGCTTGATTACTGTTCTTACCGGTCCCAACGATCCCAGACCCGGCATTGGGGCAAGCGGCGCGATTTTCGGGGTGATGGGCGCGTACTTTGTCCTCTTCCCCGGCGGACGGATTCGCACCCTGTGGTTCATCAGTTTCATTCCCACCTGGCCCAAGATTCGCGCCTTCTGGTTTGTGCTGTATTACCTGCTCATCCAAATTCCACCCGCAATAGACACCTATGTGCATGGCTCCCAATATGGCATCGGACACTGGGCACACCTCGGCGGATTCTTCGCCTGCATTTTCATCCCACTCTTCATGCGCCCCGAAGCCTTTGCCCGCTACATGAGCGACGCGCCGGTGTAACTGGCTGAAATAAAATTTACCGGGGGCGCCCTGCCTCCGAAGGGTGGGGAAAGCTCACCGACACGCCATGCGGCTGAATGCAAGGGGTAACAGGAGTCATCCAAATACCACCATCCAAAACCTAATCCGTCACAGAAATGGGCATGTATCAAAGTCAGGGGGCTAGTACCGGGGCAACGTATGTGAATAAAATCACAACTCCATTCCATGGCTGTAGCCCAGTCGCATAATATAAATGGAAAAATGTCGCCCTGAGCACACCAAATTTGGCTTTAAGAAAGCCATGAGCAACTTTCAAATCGCCATTGACATTTATGGATATTAAATTAAAATATGATTAGTACCTTTCAAAATTGTAAGGTATTTGCAAGGCTTCTGCAAAGCGCCATGTGGTGTGCTTTTTTAAGCCTGGGTTTACACAGACTTAAAAATCAGCATCACAATTTGTCTACAAATCAAAGAAGAAGTTTGACAGATGGGTTTTGTTCCTGACGCTTTAATCTGGTGTTCACAGAAACCGCATTGGTCATTCCAATTTCAAACTGTCCAACATCGCGCGTCATATCAGGAGCAGAAAAATGAAAAGCAGGATTCAAGAATTGGCGGAAAGAATAAACATGTCATGCGATGAGTTCGTGGGTGAAATGCGCAAGCGGGGGTGTAGTGAGCCGACCGCGCTCAAGATCTGGCGGGGAGAATATGAAAACTTCGAAAACTTTAAAGATAACGATATAAATTTGAGCAATTTACGAAAAGCAGCCTCTGTATTAAGAGTCGTGACCGGGACTTTGCTACCAAAATAACCAAATTAAAAGCGCAAGTTTTATTTATAGTTGGAAGTATGACGAGAAGCAGTTTGTTGGTCAAAAAAATTCAGTTTGACTCAGCAAGTACTTTAATGGAAAACAGCAAAGTCATTGCAAGACGTTTTTTTGCTTCCCATTTATAGGGGTTTTATCGACACGCCGCTCAACGGCGCGCGCCAGGGAGGAATGTCAAGTGATGACAGCCGGTTTGTTATTGATAAATCTGATACATCCGCAGGCGTCACAGATGTAGCATGGGTTTTTTCCTTTGCCGCCAAGACTTCTTTTATAAAGAGAGGCAAGATGAAATCACTGACTTCCTTCGTCTACAAGTTTTTTGCCGCGAGTATGATCGTCATGCTGGCGCTGACCGCGTTGCCGGTGACGCCGGCTTACGCTGTTACAGACACCTGTACATCAGGCAGCTGGACTGCCCCAGCTGGGGTGACATCCGTTACCGTCGAAGTTTGGGGCGGCGGGGGCAAGGGCGGGACTAGAAACAGCAACGGCGGGGGCGGCGGGGGCGGCGGGGGCGCATACTCCGCAAGAGCCAACATAGCGGTAATCCCGGGGAATAGCTATACCTGTGTCATTGGAGCTGGCGCAACGACCACAGCCGCCGGCGGCGATTCTTATTTCAATAACATAACGACAGTGCTTGCAAAGGGCGGCAACTCAGTCGCAGACAATACTGCAACTGGCGCTACCGGAGGGCAGGCATCAGCCGGCGTTGGCGACACGAAATATTCAGGTGGTAGTGGTGCGAACGGCGTCGCCGGAAGCTATGGCGGCGGCGGCGGCGCATCTGCTGGAACAGGGGCAGATGGTGGAAATGGCACCGCATCAACTGGTGGAATTGCACAGCCCGGTGGCGGCGCTGGTGGCGCTGGCGCGACTGGACAGGGTAATGGCGCCTCTGGAGTAGCGCCAGGCGGGGGTGGGGGTGGAGCGCTGAGAAATAACAATGGTATGCGAAACGGCGGCAATGGCGCTGTCGGGAAGGTATCGATCACTTATACACTTCCGCCTACGGTCACCAATGTTAGTTCATCCACGCCGAATGGCACTTATGGCATAGGAACCACCATACCGGTGGCAATAACCTTCAGTTCATCTGTCAATGTAACAGGCACACCGCAATTGACGCTTGAAACCGGCACAACCGATAGGGTTGTAAACTATTCAAGCGGCAGCGGATCAAATACACTTGTCTTCAATTACACCGTTCAAGCTGGCGACACCTCCGCCGATCTCAACTACGTTGCAACCACTTCTCTCGGTTTAAACGGTGGCACCATCCGCGACACTGCATCAACTGATGCAGTATTGACACTACCAGCCGTCGGTGGGCCTGCTTCTCTAGGAGGACAAAAGAATATCGTCATTGATACCACCGCTCCCTCGGTTTCATCCATCGCTCCTGTCGGCACGAATCCCACCGGCGCAGCGACCGTCCAATTCCTGGTTACTTTTAGCGAAAGTGTGACGGGTGTCGCGACCTCCAATTTTACGCTGACAACCACAGGGGTGACAGGCGCGTTGATTACTACCATTAGTGGGACGGGAACAACGCGCACCATCACCGTCAATACCGGCAGCGGTGACGGCACCATTCGCTTGAATATGATCAATAGCGCCGGCGTTGCCGACCCGACAGGGAATGCGGTCAGTAACGTTCCATATACCAGCGGCGGGGTCTTTACCATCGATAAAACCGTGGTCGA
>CAILWD010000639.1 GCA_903837815.1 uncultured Chloroflexota bacterium
AAGCAGATTTTCACAGATTTTTTCTTGAAAATTTACCAATCTGTGAAATCTGTGGATTGTTATAACATGAGAATCAAAATCAGAAAATTGTTTCCCCGTCTGTTGATTGGGCTGGCGCGGCTGGCTTTGCCTGGCAGATGACCCGCTGCCCCGATTTTCGTTGTTCGAAAAACGTTGCAATCTTTTTTCGGGGGGGTATAATTAATCTGTACCGCGCCTGTTCTGCAAGCCACATTCCACGCCAAAGGATTTTCATGTGATGCAAGTGTTGCGACAGATGTTCCCGGTTCGGCTTTTTTCATTTTAAGTGGGGGAAATTTCAGGGTTACCCCCTGTCCCCCCCGCGTGTATTCAACCCCACACCAGCGCAATTTGCGCGCCAAAGAGGAGATTCATGAAACTGTTTTTTGCCACCGACGTTCACGGTTCAGAGATTTGCTGGAAGAAGTTTATCAGCGCCGGGAAGTTCTACGAGGCGGACACCCTCATTTTGGGCGGCGACATGACCGGCAAAGCCATCATCCCCATCATTGCCCAGGGCGGGGGAAGGTACAAGGTCACGCTGCTGGAGCAGGAGTCGATTTTGGAGAATAAAGAGGAAGCCGACAAGATGGCGGCGACCATCCAAAATCGCGGCTACTATCCCTATTTGACCACACCCGACGAGGTGAATGAAATCTCCTCCACACCGGGCAAATCGGACGAACTTTTCCTCGTGCAGGTTTTGAAGACCCTCGAACGTTGGATGGAATACGCCGACCAGAAACTGGCGGGAACGGGAATCCGCTGCTACGTCTGCCCTGGCAACGATGACGTTTTTGAGGTGGACGAGGTGATTGCAGCCTCCAAGCTGGTGCGCAGCGTCGAAGGCGAGGTCATCCAACTGGACGAGCATCACGAGATGGTCAGTTCCGGGTGGGCGAACCCGACCCCGTGGGACACCCATCGCGAAGAACCCGACGAGGTGTTGTTGAAGCGGTTGGAGGCGGTCATCGCCAAGTCGAAGAATCCAGCCAATGCCGTGTTCAACTTCCACGCTCCGCCTTACGGCAGCGGCTTGGATGAAGCCCCCGAACTGACGAAGGATTTGCGCCCCACTTACGCTGGGCGTTCCCTCGTTCCCGTCGGCAGCAAGTCGGTGCTGGCAATGCTGGACAAGTATCAGCCTCTGCTGGGCTTGCATGGTCACATCCACGAGGGCAAAGGCACGCGCAAATATAAGAAGACATTGTGCATCAACCCCGGCAGCATGTACGAACAGGGCATGTTGCACGGCGCAATTGTTGAACTCAAGCCGCAAAAAGTTGGCAATTACGTTTTGACCACGGGCTAAAAGGAGGCTGCCTATCGAAACGATACTGGCTGGTTTGGAAAGTTTGACAACAGACTCGACGCAAGGTTTTCTCGTATGCCCCCGTTTTGGGCGGCAGAAAAAAAATTTCATAAGGAGTTCCCGATGAGTAGTGAAGTCTCTTTGTTCGTTCGCAAGGCAAGCGGGCTGGTAAGAGCCTGGTCGGTTTTTGACGCATTCATTTACGCCACCTTCTCCATCAACCTCGTCACCCTGGGTTTGTTCATCTTTTCGTACTGCTGGTACTTCGGAGGCAGTCTGGCAACGGCGGTGGTGGTGGGCGGTTTCTTCACCATTTTTGAGGTTGCCGTGTACGCCAGTCTTATTTCTGCCATGCCCCGTGCGGGCGGCGATTACGTCTGGCAGAGCCGTATTCTGGGACGCGGCGTGGGCTTTTTGCTCAGCATCACCGGCTGGTGGTTCATCCTCTGGCTGTGGGTTCCGCTCTACGGTCAAATGCTGACTTATGAATTCCTGACCCCAATGGCGGCATTACTCGGCGCGCCCGAAACCGCCCTGTGGTTCACCGGCACCAGCGAAGGCTTGCTGGTCGGCATGTTGCTGGTCTGTGCCATCGTCTTCGTTTACATTGCCGTCGGCATGAAGTGGTACGCCCGCGTGCAAAAGGCGAGTTTCTTCATGGGCGGACTTGGCTTGTTGATCGTCTTCGGTCTTTTGTTGTTTGGGAACAGGGAAGCCTTCATCGCCGGGTTGAACGCCAACCTGCCTGTTGTTTACGGCTTGCCTGAGATGGATTACTACGCCGCGACGATTGCGGCTGGTCAGGCGGCTGGAGCCACCTTCGGACCCGTCGGCTCGATTGCCCTCGGCGCTTCGATGGCGATGGTTCCGATGATGACCTTCTTCAACTTGTGGCCCAACTGGGGTTCCACCCTTTACGGCGAAGTGCGTGGCGCCACCGATTACAAACGCAACTTCTGGGGCATGGCGTCGGCGATTATCTTTACTGCCGTCCTGGCTCTGGTCTTCTTTGCCCTCATCAACAAGACCATCGGCTGGGATTTCTACATCAACGCCAACGGCGCGTTCTGGAGCAACGTCTTCTACGGCACGGAAGTTCCCATCCCCGTTTGGCCCTACCCGGTGCAGTTTGCCTCCTTCCTCACCGAAAGCCGCGCCTTGCAAATTCTCATCATCTTCCTCGTGGGCATGTGGTGGTTCGGCTGGTCTGGGACAGTGTTTCTTTCCTCGACCCGCGTGATTTTCGCCGCCGCCCTCGACCGCATGTTGCCCGAATGGGTCTCCAAGATTCAACCCGGCTCCAAGACCCCGGTCAACGCCTTGTTGCTGATGGTGATTCCGTCCATCCTCATTTCCTACCTCTATGCCTACGACATTTTGAGCTTCAAATCCGTCGTTCTCGACGCGACGCTGGTGATTGCCGTCACCTTCTTCGGCACCACCTTCGCCGCCATTCTGCTTCCCTGGAAGCAAAAGGAAATCTACGACGGCTCGCCGATTGCCCCGTACGTTCTTCCCGCGTGGGTGGGTTGGGTCGTGACGGGATTATTCACCGTGACCGCCGGTTATCTCATCTATCTGATGTACACCTACGCCGGGCAGGTCTTTGCCATGTGGGGCGACCAGACCGGGCTGACGCAGGCGATGATTGTGATTGTCTCCCTGCTGAGTTTCGGCAATGTGGTTCTGTTGGGCTACGTGGTGTATTTCGTCGGGACGAAGGTTCTGGCTGGACAAAAATTGCCGGTGATGGTCGGCGCGGGCCTTGTCTTCTTTGCCTTCCTCGACTGGCTGCTGGTGGTCTGGTTCTGGGATCCCGGCTACCTCTACGGCATCGGCTGGCAGAACAGCACCTCGATGTTGTTCATGCTCATCATGTACGGTCTTGCGGCGGCAATTTACTTCGGGTTTAGCGCCTTCCGCAAGAGTCAAGGCATCGACGTGGACAAGGTCTACAAGGAAATCCCGGTGGAATAAGATTCCCTTTTGTCGGTTTTGGAGTCCAGAAGTTCTACTTCTGGACTCCGCTTATCTCCGCGAGTAAAACTTGCGGATTCCCTTCTGAGATAAATGAAAAAACGCATCCGTCTTTTTTTAGCCGTTCTTATCTTTTCGATTTCGATTGCCCTTCTGATTTGGGGGTATGCGCCCAACCCGCATGAGACTCGAGTCCAGCCGCTTGCGCCGACTCAAATGCAACTGCCCTCGCCATGAGATACTTTGCCGTCCTCTTTTTGATTTTGATCCTTGCTGGTTGCGCCTCGATGGGGAGTGAATCTGCCGCACCGGTTGCTGTCCCGACATCCCAGCCCGCAGAATCGCCGAATCAGACGCCCGTGCCACCCGCCGTTCTTGAATCGCGCCGCCTGACTCTGGAATTTCCTCCCAAGATGAAGGCGGGCGTCGAGGGCGACATCATCCGCCTGACTTTGGAAGTGGATGAACTGGGCAACGTCACGCCGACGGCTGAAATCGAAGGAAACGTGGTGGTAGGGGAGACGATTCAATTCCCCGATTTATATGAAACGCACACCGTCACCGCCGAGGCGCGCCTCGATTTGGCGGGAATGCAGGTTCAACCTTCCGAGGCGATCTTCGAGCCACTTAAAAAGGGGCAATCTGCTACGTTTTATTGGAGCATCCGCCCGCAGGAAACGGGGTTGTATCGTGGGACGGTCTGGCTGCATCTAAATTTTGCCGATAAATCGACAGGCGAACAGAGCCGAATTGCCGTCTCCGCTCAAATTATTGAAATCAAGGCAGTGGATTTCTTCGGGCTGCCGGTCAATCTGGCGCGGACCTCCGGTGTGGTCGGATCAGTCATCGGCGGAGTGATAGGATTCCCGTTTTTGGAAGACATCCTCAAGTTTTTATTCAAAAGAAAATCGAATAAAAGACGATAAGATTTCTTTATCGAATATATGACAAAAATCACCCAAAAAATAGACAAGCAATCACGAGAGATGAATTGTTGTCTATGGTACAATTTTCCTGCTTGTACCGCGTGTCACGCATGTATTGTGACTGCGGTATTTTAGCCATTTCACTACGGAGCGTGTAAATGAACGAGTGGATATATGTCGGTTTGTTCTTTATCGTCGGCTTGCTCATTCCAGTGGGCGCAATCGGGGTTGCCTTGATCCTGGGACCCAAGAAATCCAACCCGGTCAAGCGTGAAACCTACGAGTGCGGTATCGAACCTGTGGGTGAGGGCTGGGTGCAATTCAAAGCTCAGTACTATATTTTTGCGCTGGTCTTCCTCGTCTTCGATGTCGAAACTGTTTTCCTCTTCCCCTGGGCCGTCCGGCTGGGACAGTTGGGACTGTTTGCCGTTGTGGAAGGCATCATCTTCATTCTGATTCTCATTGCCGGGTTGGTCTACACCTGGCGCAAGGGGATGTTGGAGTGGGTGTAATGTAGGTACAGAAAGATAAAAGGCTGAACGGAATCCTCCTTTCAGCCTTTTCTTTGTGTAAATTGCAGGCGTAGAACCTGCTTCGCTAACAGGAGAGATTTATGAATTTTTGGAATGACCCTTTGAAAGTAGCCGCGGACTGGCTGACCGGCGTCTTCGTCGGGTGGGGCATGAACGAGATCGCCGCCCACGTGCTGGTGGTGTTTCTCGGCATCCTTGTCCTGATCATCGTCCTGATGGTGATCGACATCCTTCTTGTGTGGATCGAACGCAAGGTGGTGGCGCGTTTCCAGGACCGCATCGGCCCGAACCGGCTAGGACCCTTCGGTCTGATTCAACCCTTTGCTGACATTGTCAAATTGCTCATCAAGGAAGATACCACGCCGGATGGCGCGGACAAGGTTGTCTACAACCTTGCGCCGATGCTCTCGATGATGTCGGTGTTGATCCTCTGGGCGGTTGTGCCGCTTGCGCCCGTGATGACCGGCGTGGACTTGAACACTGGCTTGTTGTTCATCATCGCGGCGGGTTCGATTGGCACGCTGTCCATTATTATGGGCGGCTGGTCATCGAACAACAAGTTCTCGGTCATTGGCGCGTTCCGTCAGGTGGCGGTGATGATTTCCTTCGAAGTGCCGATGCTGGCGATGATGCTCATTCCGACCATCCTGGCAGGTTCGATGGGCGTGAATGCCATCATCGAAAGCCAGGATATCTGGTATGTCTGGCTTTCCCCGCTGGCGGCTGTGATTTTCATGATTGCAGCAATCGCCGAATTGGGACGTTCTCCCTTCGACCTCTCCGAAGGCGAATCGGAACTGGTCTCTGGCTTCAATGTGGAATATTCCGGCATGAAGTTTGGCATGTTCTACGCGGGTGAATTGCTCCACGCTTTCACCTTCGGCGGATTCTGGAGCATCCTGTTCTTTGGCGGCTACCGCTTCTTTGGACTGGAACAGGTCAGTTTCATCTTTGCCATCATCATCCTGCTGGTTAAAGCATTGATCGGCTACTGGATCATCATGTGGGTCAAGTACACCATGATGCGTATCCGCATCGACCACATGCTTGCCTTTAACTGGAAATTTCTCACCCCCGTTGCCTTCGTCCTCGTGATGGTGACCGCGCTGATGAATGCTCTTATGCAGGGCGCTCCCGCCTGGTTATACATCGCTGGCATGATCCTCGCCAACGTCGTCGTTGCCTGGGTTTCGCTGGAAATCGTCCGCGCTTCTGGACGCAAGGAACGCGAACGAATGGAGGGCGTCAGTCCCGCCCTGAGCGCAGTCGAGGGGGTTGCGGAGGCGCACCACTAGAGATTAGTAATTGGAGATTAGTAATTACCAAGCACCAATTACCAATCTCCAATCACCAAAGGATTTTCTATGACAGCAGAACAAATCATTTTCCTT
>CAILWD010000640.1 GCA_903837815.1 uncultured Chloroflexota bacterium
CCAACCTCGTGGTGCTTCGTCCCGCTGACGCAAATGAGACCGCCCAAGCCTGGAAGGTCGCCATTGAACGTCGCGACGGTCCCACCGTGCTGGCTTTGTCCCGCCAGAACCTGCCGACGCTGGACATGACTCCGCAGGTGGAAAAAGGCGCGTACGTGGTCAAGGACTTTGGCAAGCCTGAATTGATTTTGATGGCATCTGGCTCCGAACTCCCGCTTGTGCTCGATGCCGCGAAGAAACTCGCAGACGAAGGCATGGGTGTGCGCGTGGTTTCCTTCCCCAGTTGGGAACTCTTCGAGAAACAGGACGAAGCCTACCGTGAGTCTGTTCTGCCAAAAGCCGTCAGCAAGCGCCTCGCCGTCGAAGCGGGATCAGGCCTGGGCTGGGAACGCTATGCCAAATCCGTCATCAGCATGGAGCGCTTTGGCGCATCCGCTCCCGCGAAAGTCCTCTTTGAAAAATTCGGCTTTACGGTTGAGAACGTCGTCGCAAAGGCGAAGGAACTTTAGGCGTCATTGCGAGGAGGGCGTTTTTCCCGACGAAGCAATCTCCTTTTTATTTGGGAGATTGCTTCGGGCCATCGCCCTCGCAATGACATACAAGGAAGATCATGAAAATAGCAGTCGGTTGTGACCATGGCGGATTTCCACTGAAAGACACCGTGATTGAAGCGGTGAAAGCGGCTGGACATGAAGTCATTGACGTTGGGGCGCACAGCGCGGAATCTTCGGACTTCCCCGATTTTGCAAAGAAGGTTGGGGAGGAGATTCAAAGCGGCAGAGCCGAGCGCGGAATCTTGATCTGCGGTTCCGGCATTGGCGCGGCGATTGCAGCCAACAAAATGAAAGGTATTTATGCTTCGATCTGTCACGATACTTATTCCGCCGCGCAGGGCGTAGCGCACGATGCCATGAACGCGCTTTGCATGGGCGGGCGTGTGATTGGTCCCGAATTGGTGAAGGTGATTGTCCCTGCCTTTTTGAATGCCCGTTACCTCGGAAGTGACAAGGGCGGGGAGAGGTATGCAAGACGGGTGGGGAAAATCAAGGCAATGGAAGAAGAAAATCGGTGAGATTGGTAATTGGTAACTCCTCAATTACTACTCTCTAATCTCCACTCTCTAATCTCTAATCTCCACTCTCTAATCTCTAACCTCCAATTACGTACTTTATCTGAAGGAGCAGTTTTTTATCATGTCTGAAATCATCAAAAAAACAATAGCCCTCGGTCAATCCCTCTGGTACGACAACATTCAGAGAAAACTTCTCGAAACGGGCCAGCTCAAAGCCATGATCGAAAGCGGTGACATTCGTGGCGTGACCTCGAACCCGACCATTTTCCAGAATGCAATCGCCAAAACCAGTGACTACGATGCTGCGTTGATTCCGCTGGCATGGGCGGGCTGGGACGCGGAAAAAATCTTCTGGCAGCTTGCCATCGAGGATATCCGCGAAGCCTGCGACCTCTTCCGCCCGATGTACGACGAGACCAAAGGCGGCGACGGCTTCGTCAGCCTGGAAGTCAGCCCGTATCTTGCGAACGACACCGACGGCACGGTCAAACAGGCGAAGGAACTCTGGGCGCGTGTGGACCGCCCGAACCTGATGATCAAAATTCCCGCCACAAAGGAAGGCGTATCCGCCATTCGCCAGGTGATTGCGGCGGGCATCAACGTCAATGTCACGCTGATCTTTTCGCTGGAACGTTACGGCGCGGTGATGGATGCCTACATTGCGGGTCTCGAAGACCGCGTCGCAAGGAATGAGCCTGTGGACATGGTTGCTTCCGTTGCCTCGTTCTTCGTCTCGCGGGTGGATACCAAGATTGATCCGCGACTCCCCGAAGACTCAACCCTGCGCGGCAGGGCGGCAATTGCCAACGCCAAATTTGCCTACGATTCCTTCGAGTCCATTTTTACATCGCCGCGCTTTGCCACACTCAAGGCGAGGTTCAGCGCGCGGGTCCAGCGTCCGCTGTGGGCTTCGACAGGCACAAAGAATCCCGCATATCCAGATACCCTTTACGTCGATACGCTCATCGGTCCCGACACCGTCAACACCGTTCCGCCTGCCACGCTCGATGCCTTCCGCGATCACGGCAATGCCAGTCTCACCATCACGCGCGGACTGGAAGAAGCTCAACTGTTCTTCGCGGATCTCGAAGCCGCGGGAATTTCCATGCAGCAGGTGGCGCAGGAATTGGAAGAGGAGGGCGTCAAATCCTTTTCGGATTCGTTCACAAGCCTGCTGGCTGCAATCGAAACACGACGCAAAGCCGCTGTGGATTCGATCCAGCCGCTTGCTGATTCCGTTGCCAGACGCATGAACGAACTGCACGACCATTCTGTCGCCGCCCGGGTCTGGATGCACGACCCGACGCTTTGGGTGAAAGACCCAGCCGAGCAAACCGAAGTGCAAGCCCGCCTCGGTTGGCTGCATTCCATCGAAGATGCCCGCGTCCGTCTCGAAGGTTATCTGTCGTTTGCGAAACAAGTCCACGATGAAGGCATAGACCGCGTCCTCGTCATCGGCATGGGCGGCTCGTCGCTGACCGCCGAAGTGTTCAGTTCCCTGCTGGCTGCCGCAAACATCGAAGCCAAATTGAGTTTAGCTATTTTGGACTCGACTGACCCGCAGCAGGTCGCGCAGGCGGCAAAGGATTTCCCGCCCGAAAAGTCGCTTTACATCGTCGCCAGCAAATCGGGCGGAACGGCGGAACTGCTCGCCGCGTTCGACTACTTCTGGAAACTCAGCAACGGCAATGGCTCGCGCTTCATCGTCACCACCGACCCTGGGACATCGCTAGAAAAGCTCGGCAGGGAGCGCGGCTTTCGACAGATTTTCAACGCCGACCCCAACGTGGGCGGACGTTTCTCCGCGTTGACCGACTTCGGTCTGGTTCCCGCCGCCCTGCTCGGCATGGACATCGAAAAGCTGCTGGCTTCCGCCGAGAAAATCAAGAAAGCCTCCACCGATAATTTCAGCGCTGGTTTTGCGTTGGGCGCTCTGTTGGGCGATTCCGCGCTGGCTGGACGGGATAAGTTGACCATCCTCAGCGACGCGTCCGTCTCCGCATTTGCAGGTTGGATCGAGCAGGTCGTTGCCGAATCCAGCGGCAAGCATGGCAGGGGAATGCTGCCCGTTCCATTGGAACCAGTTGCCGCCCCTGATGCCTACGGAAATGACCGCCTGTTTGTTTATCTCCGGCAGACCGGCGAACTGGACGCAAACGTCACCGCGCTCAAGGCGGCTGGCTTCCCGGTTTTTCAATTACCAATGACCAACCCCTACGAAGCGGGCGCGGAATTCTTTCGCTGGGAAATCGCCATCTCGGTGGCGTGTCACATTTGGGGCATCAACACCTTCGATCAGCCCGACGTGCAGGACAGCAAACTGCGCACGCTTGCCAAGATCAAGGATTACCAGTCCACCGGCAAGCTGGCGGACGTGGATTTGGTGACCACCAGCAAGGCAAAGGCTGCAATGAAGAAATTCCTGGCCGATGCACAGCCTGGTGATTTTGTCACCATCAATGCCTACATTCCACGCAACAAGGAAACTGAGGAAGCCCTGCAAGCTTTGCGGGTAGCCATCCGCGAGAAGACTGGGTGTGCCGTCTCTGCTGGGTTTGGTCCGCGCTTCCAACATTCCACGGGACAATTTCACAAGGGCGGACCCAACAAAGGCAGGTTCATCCAGGTTGTCTACGACGCCAAGGAAGATATGGAAATCCCGACTCAGGGCATGACCTTCGGAACCCTCATCCGCGCCCAGGCGCTTGGCGACTACGAGGCGCTCATTGCGGCAGGACGAAAGGCTCTGCGTGTGAAGTTGAAGGATGTGGAGGATTTGAAGAAGTTGCTATAGGTTTCGATGCAATCAGGGATGGTTCCGAACCGTCCCTGATTGACTATTCTCCAAACCCGGCGGGCGGAATCCCCAACGCCTGAATCAGTCTCGCCCAGTAATTGACCTGCGCCGCCGTGCTGGCGAGGATGACGAACTCGCGCTCGGTAAATGCGGCTTTGACTTTCTCGACCAAATCGGGATCGAATTTCAACGGCGTTTGCGAGATGACGCGGGCATAGGCAATTGCAAGTTTCTCGCGTTCCGAAAAAGTGCCGACCTTCTCGAAATCTCCACGCAGAGACTCGGCTTCCTCGTCGGTGATTCCAACCTCGAGATGTTCGTATGAATTCATGTCGATGCAGAAGGGACAGGCGGCGGCGTATGAAGCCGTCATGCGGATAAGCTTCAGGATGCGCGGAGTCATCTCTCCGTCTGCATGGGCGACCAGAGACTCCATCACGCCAGAGCCAATGGCGGCTTTGGGGTACCATGCCAGAATCCGCGCAGGGAGCATGGTCTTGCCTGTGATCCGCTCCGAGAGCAAAATCCCCAGTTTGAGAAAAAACGGTATTCGTTTGGGTTGATCGATAAATGCCTGCATGGGCTTCCTCCATCCATATTTTAACCTGCTCTCTGTACGAACCCCGTTGTTTTATTTTAATGTCATCCTTATGAATAGGAAGTAAGTTTACCGGATACGGGCCAGTAGAACCGGCTTTCCCGAGAATCTTTAAAAAATCAACCAGGACAACCCATGTCAACACTCAAATCCCGTTTGTCGTTATCTGCCATCATCCGTCAGTTATCGGAGACCTGGAAAGCCATTCTTCTTGGCGTTGCTGTCTCTTGGGGAGGGGCGGGGGTTATTGTGCTGGTTGCGGCGCTGGCCGATACCACTCTTTGGTCGCTGGCGAAAGACCCCGCCGAAGTACAGCGCTTCCCCCCATACATTGGTATGCTTTCCAATTGGGATGTCGTTTTGTGGATTTCCACTGCCGCAATTTGTCTCTTTGGCGCGGTAATATTGAAACGGGGGAATGCGCCTGTTTCAACAATTAGATTTCTTGCAGTATCCGGGATTTTCAGCTTGATTTTGGGCATCGATGACCTGTACATGTTACATGATTTCCTGCTTCCGAGAACACTCCATGTGCCGGAAATGCTCTTTTATCTTCTCTATCTCATCTCCTTTGGGGTTTATTTGATATACTTCACACCTCAAATCCTGAAATATGATTTTTTGCTGTTTATCGTTGCAATTGTGTTTTTTGTGTTCTCCCGTAAATTCTTCATCAGAATCCCCTACTTTCACAACTTCAACACCACCGGCGATATGTTGAAGTACTTTGGAATTGTTTTCTGGTTGATTTTCTTTTACAGGACCGCTTTACGAGAGGTCATTGCGCTGTTTGCAGTTCAAAAACGGTCTCAGGTCAACATGCCTGACGCCTGATTCCGGCGCGCGTTCGACCGGAAAATCGTTTTTTGCAGAATAATTTACACAAGGCGCTCCCATGTCAAAAACAACCCCCCGTGTTTTGTTCGAAGCCCTCATCGGTCAGCTATCGAGAATTTGGAAATCGATCATTGTTGGGATTGTCATTTCTTTGGGTGGGACAGGATCCACAGTGTTGCTTGCAAAACTGACCGGTTATTCCGTTTGGGAACTGGCAAAAGACCCAACCGAAGTGGCTGGAGTACCGCCTTATACCGGGATGCTTTCGAGTTGGGGGGTTCTCCTTTGGGTTATGACCGCCGCCATCTGTCTTTTTTGCGCCGTGTTGCTGAAACGACACCATGCGTCAAATGTTTCATTTGGATTCCTCGCCGCATCCGGTGTTTTGAGCTTGTGTCTTGGCATAGACGATCTCTATATGCTGCATGAACTTCTGCTTCCGCGAATTTCTAATTTGCCGGAGATGTTTTTCTACCTGCTGTATTTTGTGGCTTTTATCGTTTATTTATTTTGCTTTGCATCTCGAATTCTGAAGCATGATTACCTTTTGCTCGCTGTGGCAGTCTTCTGGTTTGCATTCTCCCGCAGTTATTTCGGCATTTCGTACCTTGAAAGATTTATGACCATGGATGATATGCTGAAACACATCGGCATTGTTTTCTGGTTGATCTTCTTTTTCAGAGCCTCTTTGCAGGAAGGGTCTGCGCTGTTGGATCGCCAAACGCAGACCCTGAGTAAGCCGCTGGGGGGTTGATCTCTTGTCGATTCCGCTTGCTCCAGGTCAAGCCAAAAACTGGGCGAGGATATAAGCCAGCATCCCCATTAACGCCCCCATGTAGATAAAGCGCATGTACTTGCGTCCCTCGGCGGGAGTCTGGCTTTTCAGCAATTTGACAGTGGAGAAGAGGGTAATCGTATTCGCCGCGCAGATCGTGACCAGATAGGTGAGTCCCAGCCAGCCCATGAAGTAGGGGACAAAGCTGATTAAGAACACCAGCACGAACGCCCCAGCCGAAATGCGGAGCGCAAATTGCTTCCCGTATCTAATTGCAATGGATTTGGAATCCCGCTTCTTGTCGCCTTCGATGTCCATGGCGTCGCCCGCGATTTCCTCGCCGAAGTCGATCAAAAACGCGGTGAGACTGAAGAACCAGACGATGGGGTTGAACGGCTGACCCACCGCCAGTCCGCCGAGAATGAAGGTGATTCCCACAGACGAGGCGACCATCAAATTGCCCAGTAATCCAGCCTGTTTGTATTTCCAGTTATACAGGACGCCGATGATCCCAAAGATGACCGAGATCACAAAAGCAGGGACGCTGATCGCGAAGGCGGCAGCCAGCCCCACCAGCATGGTGAAGGCGGCAAATAACAGAGCCTCTGTCGGGGACACCATCCCAGATGGCAGCGGACGTTGCGGCGCGTTGACCTTGTCCACTTCGAGGTCGAAATAGTCGTTCGAGACGAGGGCGGAGCCTGAGATGAAGAATCCGCAGGCAAAGCCAAGCGCCGCTTCCCGAATGGAAGGAAACCCGCCGAGGGCGACGATCTCACCGAGGAAGACGCAAACTCCCGCAGAGAAGGGGAGTTCTGGGCGGAAGAGTTGGATGAGGCCCCTGGCTTTTTTTGTCAGTCCTGTCATCGAAATTCTCCTGTGAATACTGGATGCGTCCACCGCGAAGAGGCGAAGCGCGCGAAGATTTTCAAGAAACATGAAGAAAATCTTCAAGAGTTTTGCGCAAACCTTCCAACTGAGAAAGGTTTTTGCAGAGAGTAGAGTCATTGGATTTTATCGGAAATCGCCCAAAGTGTGGATGAACAGTTTGCCAGTTTGCCCCGACCGGGATATGATTCCCCACATGACTATGATCGACGAGACAAACGAATCCACGGCAGATATTTTGTGCAAATCCTGCGGCTTGTGTTGCAGCGGACATTTGTTCATCTGGGCAAAACTCCGACCCTCCGAGTTGGACCGCGCCGAGGCTTGGGGACTGAAGGTATTTCGGGACGACCCCACCCAGCGGGGGTTTAGCCTGCCCTGTCCGCTTTGGGACGGTCAATGCACAATTCATACCTCTCCGCATTATCCGCATGTTTGTCGTGAATATAAGTGCAAACTGCTCAAGGAAGTGATCGCTGAAAATGCCCCTCTGCCCGAGGCGCTTACAATGATTGAACAGGCAAAAGGAATGCTCCATGAATTGAAGGCGCTTTTGCCTGTTTCGGAGAACTCTAATTTCCGCGAGCGTTTTGTGGCACACTTCGAAAAATCAGCCGACGCGGAATTTCGGCACAAGGCGAATGACTTGCTGGCTTTCTATGAAAATATCTTTGGGGTGAAAGGTCTGCTTGATTAGATTTGCGGAGGGGTGATTTTCTGCTTGGGAGCAGGAAAAACTTGAAGCGAGGAAAATGCTTGACGCGAAGCGTGCCGCACGCGAAGCGTCCCACACGTCAGGTGCATGCTTTGTTAGGTGGCGTTGCCTATTTTTGTACTTGTTGCAGTGAAAGTATCCAAAACAAAAGAACAACGGCGATGATTAATACTATGATTAAGGTAGCAATGACTATCACTACCTTAAATTTTGAGTTTGATAGTTGCTCTTTTTGAAGGTGTTCAGAATCAATAACTAGTCCTAAAACTTGGAAATTCTGTTCCTTTTGTAATGCAAACGTGCGAAAAGACGATAAATATTTAACACTGTCTTCTAATACTCTTGTTTCAACAATATTCCATTGATTTTGACTGTTATAAATGGATGCAAAAACAGTCTGTTTGCCATCATAGATTTTTTTGGGTTTGCTATTGACAACAGGCTTTTCTATCCCCTTATTATGAATTAAACTTTCTCTGAGAAAATCAACGTTATTTACGTCTAGCGAAGTGAAAATATCCATTCTGCGAATGAATGCGTTCTCAATACCTGAAATTTGATGAGAAATGATTTTCTCCGCTTCATATCTATCTAATATGATAATAAAACTTACGACTGGGGTTACAATGCTATTTGTAGCAACCGAGTAACTTAACGCATACATTTGAGGAAGTGATTTAAGCGCAGTAAATGCAAGCGAACGCACACCCGCATACCTCTTCCATTTTGAGCCTTGCGGTAAAGCGCTTTTCAATAACTCGGCTTTCAAATCACTGCTAATTGGCGTTTCTGCAAAGACATTAAATGCCACATCAGACAGGAATACTAAACAATACTCGGCTTTCATTTTGTTTATCTTGACTTGTTAGTCAAGGGCACTCTAAGTGATAAATCGAGAATCGAAGATACATTCACAAACAATTCTTTTCCGCCAAGATTTTCGATTAATTCCCACGAATCGCCGAAACCTTCATATCTTCCTGTTACTCCAATCGGCTTATGCCACTTTATTCTATTGTTCATCAATGTATTGTTTAACTCTGTAAGGGCTTCAAAATACCAGTCGGTGAATATGGGCAGAGAATACCCTTGCGCTTCCCAAGCGTCTCGTTTATTAACGAGAGGAAGAACTAACCTACAATGGTCTGCAACCACTGGACTAACGTATAAAATTTCCATAAGTTCCTGAATGGCTTTTACATGTTCTTCGTAGCGAACTCTGATTGGATGACTTTTATCTTTTGGCAAATTTCCTTTTGGAGGACACCGATATGCTTCTTCATACTCCATTGCACGAGGGGCATGGTCGAGGAGAATAACAATTGCCAAAGGTCGAACTTCATTCAGCATTCTGTGCCTGTCATTTTTAAAAACTTCATCCCCGCCAACATCTGTAACCATGAAAACATCTTTATTTTCGCCTTCATTGGCAAGATGAACTTCTGCGCCGATAGTATGAGTAATCATCTTAAGTTCTTCTGGACTCTTACCTGTTGATTTTTCAAGCATAGTAGTTTTTCCAGCCCCTGATGCCCCGTGCAAGAATAAAGAACCTTGCTTTCTAAATAGGGAATTACCAGAATTGGTTTTGGTTCTGTCTTTCATTTGAAGATTTAAGTTCAAAACCATCAATTTCATATCAAAGAGACTCATGTTTATACTCCTTATCAAAAGCGGATATTGTTCTTATTATACTAGCCACCTAACTATGGTTTATACAGCATGTAGACTGTATAGCACCTTATATATTGTTTTGCCCGATTATAAATCCAATTTCCCTCACTCCTTCGTCACAATATACTTGTGGATCAAATGCGCATACTGGTTTTGTAACCGAATGAAGTGATTCTGCACCGCGTCGGCTTCGGCGCCTTCGGGGGCGAGGAAACGCCCGACCTCCACGCCGTGACGGGCGATCTCGCGGCAGACGGCTTCGGTGATCAACTCTGCCAGCAACACCTGTCCCTGCACGGTGGTGTCGAGACGGTCCTGGTCGTCGAGGTAGAGTCCCACCGACGGTGCGCCCGTGGCGATGACGATGCTCGAATTGACGCGGTCAAAGTAGACGCGCTGGCGCGGGTCCATGCGGTCATCGAAAATGATGTCGGTGAAGAGGGCGTTGCTGCTTCTGGAAAGTTCGAAAGCCATGGCTTCTTTTTTCGAGCGGACTTGCACCTGAACCTGCGCCCGATGTTTTCCGATGTAGGCGGTCACCGTCCCTTCGCCGCCCACCTGTCTGCCTTCCACTTTGACTCGCGCCTGCCCGATGGTTGGGTCATGTTTATGCGGCTGGATTACCACCTGCTGGGTCAAAACGATCACTTCGGGGCTGTTCGAGATGATCGAGGCGGTCGCTCCCACGTTGGCGTTCTCCACCAGTCGGACGAGCAGGCTCAGGGTGATGGTCTGTCCCGTCTGGACGTACGCCCGCTCGGGGAAAAATCCCATGCCTGAGGGTGGCAGTTCGATCTTCCTGTGGACTTCGTCATCCTTCCGCTCCGACAATTCCAGCAGGGCAATCGAGTTCAATTCGTGCAGCGCTTTGTCGATCTTCTCGCGCAGACGTTTGTCCAGCCGTGTCTGCTCCTCGTGCATGGCGTTTACCGTGTCCTCAAGCTGCCGGATATCGAGCTCGGCATTTACCAAATCGATCTGGCTGGCGAAGCGATCCAGGTCCAGTGGCTCCATCTGCGGAGGGTAAAGAAAATTGGTGATCGCAAGTCCA
>CAILWD010000641.1 GCA_903837815.1 uncultured Chloroflexota bacterium
ACCATTAATTTCTGTCCCCAAGCCTGCCAGTCGATCCAGCCGTTTTTGGCGAGAAAGTACGAAGGCATGACCGCCATCAGGTGAAAATTTCCCTGCATTCTGTTCTGGTTGTTCCTGACCCAGTCCACCACGCCCAAAAAGGGGGAACCAGTGGTCAACGTGCCCATTAAATCCGATGCGACAATCATTTCTTCTCCAATCTATTTTCCGTATAAGTCGTTCCAGTATGTCTTGAAAGTCTCGCGGAATTTTTGTTCGGCGTCCGATGGGAAGGGATAGCCGTCGGGGCCGACAAAAACAAATGGGGCGTTCAGATCGGGGTTTTCTGAAAGCCTCTGCTTCTCGAATTTTTCCAGCCAGACATCGTAATGCTCAATGAGCCTGCCTGCCTCCGTCCGCAGGTCGGGTGGGATGAGATGCCCCTTCATCAACAGCAAATCGCGGATGGCTTCATTGCCGGTTTTGACGACCTTCATTTCGAGATACAGGTTTTTCGCCCCCCAGCGTTTGAAAGCAAGGCTTGTCCGCTCGAACTGCATGTTGAGCGGCGCAAGCAACTCGACAACGGATTGCTCCTTCCATGCGTAGCGTGACTTTGCCCTTGCCTCTGCCCGGGTTTTAAATCCGTGCAGGACAATGCCGATGACGGTGGAAACCACCGCGCTGCTCAGAATTGCAGTTAACAAAAGTTGTGGGAATGTATCCATGCTGGCACCTCTAAAAGATTTGGCGCATTATATCCCCGATTCTTTACGCCGAGAGGTTGCGAAAACAATTTGCGGGCGGCTGGTTATAAGCACCCAGCCACCCGCAGTGAAAATCTTTTGAATCACGACAGGATTACACCCTCGACAAACTACTATTGACCTTGCTAAATACGTTGCCAATAATGGGTCCCAAGATCATGAGGGCGGCAATAACGACAATGGCAACCAACACGAGAATTAAAGCATACTCAACAAGCCCTTGCCCCTTCTCTTTCGGAGAGAATAACATGTTAAACACCTCCTTTCCTTGAAACTTTTGACAGGACATATCAAATTATATTTTTCATTATACCCTTGCGACGATGGAAACCGATTTACAAATTAGTTAACTCGCCTTGCAATTTTATTGTGCCGTATTGCCTCCATCTGCCAAAAGGAGATGTCCCGTCACAAAAGTAGATTCGTCCGATGCCAAAAACAAAACAGCGTTGGCAATTTCTTCGGGTTTGCCAAATCTGCCCATCGGGATGTATTCGCTGGCTTCCTTGATTGCATCTTCGAGCGTGATCGGGTCGGAGCCTTCAAAGTAGCCTTTTTCCATCCAACGGTCAACAAACGTGTCGCCGGGACAAACTGCATTCACACGGATGTTGTCGCGGGCGTAGTCCAAAGCCATCGCCTTGGTCATCATGCCCACCGCGCCCTTGCTGACGATGTACGGCAAGGCATTCTTCCCTGCCACCAGCGACCAGTCCGAGCCGTTGTTGACGACGACTCCGCCGCCCTGTTTCTTCATCTGCGGAATGACGAGGCTGCACATGCGCCAGACCGCTGTCACGTTAATTTCGAGCGTCTCGCGCCACACGGCTTCGGGCGTGGTATCAGCCATCCCTTTGGTGACGATGCCCGCGTTGTTGAACAAAATGTCGATGCGACCAAACTCCCGAATGGAAGAATCAATCACCCGTTGACAATCCTCCGCCTTCGTGTGATCTGCTTCGACGAAAAGGCATTGACCGCCCCTCAGCCTGCATTCCGCTTCGACAGCTTTTCCCAACTCTAAGCGACGCCCCGTGATGATGATGTTTGCGCCCTCCTCCGCAAACCGCAACGCCGTTGCCTTTCCAATTCCGCTCGTGCCGCCTGTGATAATTGCAACTTTATTTTTCAGCCTCATTGCATTTTCTCCTATTCACTATTCACTACTCACTATTTACCATTCCCCCTATTTTATCCTTGTTCCTCTGTGGTTTATAATCCCCGCCATGGACAGCAAAACGCTCAACGTTCTCGAATATCCAAAAATCCTCGACCGCCTGGCGGGATTCTGCGACTTTTCCGCTTCGATGGAATTGGCGCGTTCGCTCGAACCGACCTCGTCTTTCGAGTTGGCAACCGCCCGCCTTGCCGAAACCAGCGAAGCCTGCAAACTGATTTCGATTCAGAGCATGGGAGTCGGCGCGGCGCACGACATCCGCCCGCAGGTTGACCTTGCCGCGCGCGGCGGCGTCCTCGACCCGCAGGCGCTGCTCGATGTCAAATCCACGCTGATTTCGTGCCGCGAACTCAAGAAGGCATTCGAAAAGCGGACGGAGGAATATCCGCGCCTGACACAAACCGCGTTGGGGCTGCCGGATTCTCACGGGCTGGTGGATTCGATTTCGCGCATCCTTTCAGATCGCGGTGAGATTTTGGATTCCGCCTCGACCAAACTTGCCGACATCCGCCGCGAGTTAAAGGTGGCACAAGACCGCCTGATGAGCCGCCTGCAAAAATACGTCACCGACTCAAAAACAGTTTCCATGTTGCAGGAGCCAATTGTCACCCAGCGCGACGGGCGCTATGTGATTCCGCTGCGCTCCGAGTTCAAGGGCAAGATCAAAGCCATCATCCACGATTCATCGTCCAGCGGCGCGACCCTGTTCATCGAACCACTGCCTGTGGTCGAAGCCAACAATCAACTGCGCGAGTTGCAACTCGCCGAGCGCGACGAAGAACGCCGCATCCTGGCGGAAGTCTCGCGTCAAATTGGCGAACACGCCACCGAGTTGAAATACGGCGTCGAGAATCTCGCCGCCCTTGACCTTGCTTTTGCAAAGGCGAAATACGCGGAGGAACTGCGGGCGAATGCGCCGATACTGCGTGAGTTGAAGGTTGCAGGTTTGAAAGTTACGGGTTCAAAACCTTCAACATTCCAACCTTCCAACCTTCCAACCTTGAACCTGCTCCACGCCCGCCATCCACTGCTCGACCCCGCCACCGTCGTCGCCATTGACGTGGACCCCGCGCCCGGCACGCAAGCCATTGTCATCACAGGGCCCAACACCGGCGGCAAGACCGTCTCGCTCAAGACAGTTGGACTGCTGGCGTTGATGGCGCAAAGCGGACTCCACATCCCCGCCCAAAGCGGATCGGAACTGCCGTGCTTCCACTCGGTCTGGGCAGACATCGGCGACGAACAATCCATCGAGCAATCGCTTTCCACGTTCAGCGGACACATCACCAACATCATCCGCATCTTGAAAAAAATCGACAGCCGCTCACTGGTCATCTTTGATGAACTCGGCTCAGGTACCGACCCGCAGGAAGGCGCGGCAATCGCGCGCGCGATTCTCAGTCACCTGCTTGAATCGGGCGCGGTGACTTTGGTCGCCACGCATTACCCCGAACTCAAGACCTTCGCGCACAGCACTGAGCATGTGGTCAATGCCTCGCTGGAATTCGACATCAAAACCCTGCGCCCGACCTACAAGTTGACTCTCGGACTGCCCGGACGTTCCAATGCCCTGCTCATCGCACAGAAGTTGGGACTGGCGCAATCCATCATCGACTCGGCGCGGGCGGAGATCAACCCGCTGGATTTGCGCGCCGACAAACTGCTGGACGACATCCGCAAGGAACGCAACCGCACATCCCGCGAGCGCGAGAAGCTGGAAAAGGCGCGGGCGAAACTCGAAGCCGAAACCCGCGAACTGGAGAAGCGTCTCGAAAAAATCGAGGACGAGCGCCGCGAGACTCTGGCGAAAGCCCGCGCCGAAGGCGAACTTGAAGTGGCGGTTTTGAAGAAGAACATCGACTCGCTGAAGGCGCAACTGAAGAAAGCCAGCCAACCCCTGCAAGCCATCAAAGCCATCGAGGAGAAGATGGGAAAGATGGAGGAAAAGGTGGAGCAGCCAGTCGAGCGAAAAAGTAATCAGTCGTCAGTGAACAGTAATCAGTCGCTGAGATTGGGAGAACGGGTAACTGTCGGGTCGTTGAATGCCGAGGGTGTAGTGACAGCTTTGGGCGAGTCGGATGCCGAAGTCCAAATCGGCACGGTGCGGATGCGGGCGCGGTTGTCGGATTTGATTCGCAAGTCCGAAAAGCAGACCGCAGACGACAGACCGAAGACCGTGTCGAATCAATCGTCGTCCACTGTCCACCGTCAAGCGTCTTCTCCCGGCATGGAAGTGGACCTGCGCGGGCTGATGGCGGAGGACGCGCTCGATAAAATGGAGCGGTATCTCGAACAGGCGTTTCTTTCGGGTCTGCCCTGGGTGCGGATCATCCACGGCAAGGGGACGGGCAGGCTGAGGCAGGCGGTACGCGAGGCGCTGCGCGGACACGAATACGTCAAGTCGTTCGAGGAGGGCGGTGACAAGGAAGGCGGCGACGGCGTGACTGTGGCAAAACTGAAAAGTGGATAGTACTTTTTGGCAGACGGCTTGCGATTTCGTATGCAGTGGCGGCGCAAAGAAGATATATAATTAATTTACTTTACGAGAAACGTCCCGAAGGCTGCCTTAATTGCGGATTGCCTTCAACCAAACCTTCGGGACGGTGCGTAAATCAGTAACTACGAAAAACTCAAACAGGGAGCCCACGATGTCGATCGATGAAGCCGTCAAACAAATGACTGACCTGATCAAAGCCGCCTGCGCGAGCGCGGAAATCAAATCTGCAAAGATGTCGGACGAGGAGGCGCGGCTTTCGGTGTACGCGCCTGCGGGTGACATGCAAAAAATCAAGGACGCGACGTTCATGCCCGCGATGGATTTATTGAACAACGACGGGATGGATGTGCAGGTCTTTGTCTATGACAAGGATGCGCCACCTTTGAAGGGCTAGCAACAAAAAACAACCCCGGTGAACGGGGTTGTTTTTTGTTCAGGGCTGGAAATTATCTTCTAGTAACGGTCCTGCCTGCCGCCGCCGCGATTTCGGTCGAAACTGCGGGGTTTGTCTTCACGGGGTTTGGCGATATTGACCGTAATGGTCCGCCCCATGAAATCCTGTCCGTTGAACATGCTGATTGCCTTCTGGGCTTCTTCAGCAGTGGACATTTCCACAAATCCGAATCCTTTGGCGCGGCCCGTAGCCCGGTCTTTTATCAATGCTGTGGATGTGACGGTACCAGCCTTGCTGAAGTGGACTTTGAGATCGTCTTCAGTAGCGGCGTAGGGCAGGTTGCCTACATATAACTTGTTATCCATCTCTTCTCCAATGATTCAACGTCCAGCCCGAACGACACTGCACGGAAATAATTACAGTGCATGTGTTGGGACAGTTTATCATAGATTAATGTTTTGTGAGAGGGGTCACCAGCCGCGGATACCCGGCAGCCGCGCCACGCCGATATAAACGATGATGAGGGTATCGATGATGATGAACATGGAATTGCGAAAACGCTTTTTATCGTCGGCATTCTTCCACAACACGCCCAAGTGGGCGGTCACCGCCGCAACGATCATGGTGACCACGTGTTCGATTCGGAACATCGGGAAGCCGCCGAGCGCCCCGTTCCAGATCAACAGGATGAGACCGAGCAGCGCCTGCAAATCCATCAAGCCGCTAAAACTCGAAGCGAGAATCCGATCCAGGCGTTGGAAGGTCCCGCCGCGCAGCCAGCTCCACCCAAATTTGAGGATGGCGACCAGGGCGGCGATCAAAATCAACCAGCGGAGGTGAGAGTGGGCAACCAGCAGGAACGACATGATTTTCTCCAGTTTTACGTTTCGACGATGCCCGCATTATACAGCAAAGCATTTCATCCTTTATAATCTGCAAGACTTGGTTTTCAATCATCCAGATTTGGAGGAAACATGACCTATTCAACGGTTTTGATGGAAATCCGCGGGCGTGTGGGAATTGTCACCCTTAACCGCCCGCAGGCGTTGAACGCATTCAACAACCTGATGCTGGGCGAATTGTTCGACGCCCTCGAAGAATTCGACCGTGACGAAAACGTCGGGGCGCTGGTCATCACCGGCAACGAGAAAGCCTTCGCCGCCGGGGCAGACATCAAGGAGATGGCGGAATCCTCCCCCTTCGGGATGATCAAACAGGGGCGGGTGGAGAAGTGGGACCGCATTCGTGGAATCAAGAAAGTGGTCATCGCGGCGGTTTCGGGCTGGGCGCTGGGCGGCGGATGCGAACTGTCGCTCTCCTGCGATATGATCATCGCTTCGGAATCTGCCAGATTTGGTCAGCCCGAAGTGACGATTGGCATCATCCCCGGTGCGGGCGGCACACAGCGGCTTGCCCGTTTGGTTGGAAAACCT
>CAILWD010000642.1 GCA_903837815.1 uncultured Chloroflexota bacterium
ATCAATGCCGCCACCGACAACCCGCTCATTTTCCCAGTCGAGGGTGGTCGGGATGGTGAACTGCGGGCGATCTCTGGTGGAAATTTTCATGGGCAAGGCCCCGCCATGTGGCTGGATTTCCTCGGGATTGCCATGGCCGAAGTGGCCGATATTGCCGAACGGCGCGTCTTTCGCCTGTTAACCCCCGAACTCAGTCACGGCTTACCGGCCATGCTTGTACCAACCAGCGGCTTGGATGGCGGCTTGATGATGGTCCAATACACGGCTGCGGCGCTGGTTTCCGACAACAAGACTCTGGCTCACCCCGATAGCGTTGATTCGATCCCTTCCTGCGCCAACCAGGAGGATCATGTCAGCATGGGGGCGAATGCAGCCCGCCACACGCTGGAAATTTTGGAGAACGTCCGCAATGTGCTGGCAATCGAAATGCTGACAGCCGCTCAGGCGATTGATCTGCGTTCAGAAGGAGTCGATAAGCTGGGGCAGGGTACAGCCAAAGCGTATGCCGCTGTTCGCAAGGTAACTTCATTTTTGGAACATGATCGTGAAACTTCCCCTGACATGGAGACCTTATCGGCGCTAATTCATAGCGGAGAACTGGTCAAAGATGTTTCCGAAGCGGCAGCGTTGGCGTAACCAGGAGACAACGCAAAACTATGCTTGTACGACCAGTGGGCTGATAAAAGGTCAAGAACCCTTTCGCAACTTAAACGAAAAAGGCTGTTGCAAGAACACAACAGCCTTTTTCGTTTTATTGTGGTTTCGCAGTCACACGAACTGCGAACGTATAACAGCGGGGAGGGCGGGATTCGAACCCGCGACCGGTTTTAAAGCCGGCACTCACTTAGCAGGCGAGCCCATTCAGCCACTCTGGCACCTCCCCAATTGCATGGGTAGTAGCGACTCCAATTGTCGCACTTGGACAGTTGCTAAAGCTGTCACTACGGATGACGAGCCTGGCGGAGGGAGTGGGATTCGAACCCACGTTGGTGTGACCCAAACATGTTTTCAAGACATGCGCCTTCAGCCGCTCGGCCATCCCTCCAGGCGGGAGCCATTTTACCATAGGGTTGGTATAATCGAAACCCATGACTCAAAGAGATATGAACAAAGCCGCCTTGCGCGGCGAGCCTTCCTACGTCTGGCGGGCGGGACAAGAGCGGCGGCTGGAGATGATTCGAAAAGCCGCAGGCGAACGCATCCACGGGATGATCCTCGAGAACGGCTGCGGGGTGGGCATGTATGTCGAGAAGCTGTCCGCTTTCGGCGGGCGGGTGATCGGGTTGGAATTCGATTTGGAGCGGGCAACCGAAGCGGGAATCCACTCGAAGGAAATTATCAACGCGGCGGGTGAATCCATCCCCCTGCCTGATTCCATCTTCGACCTGATCCTCAGCCACGAAGTCATCGAGCACGTCCAGGATGACCTCGCCGCCATCCGCGAGATGATTCGCGTGCTCAAGCCCGGCGGACGGGTGGCGCTCTTTTGCCCGAATCGCGGCTACCCGTATGAAACGCATGGCGTCTTTTGGAAGGGCAAATATTATTTTGGCAACAAGTTATTTGTCAATTATTTGCCGCGCACCCTGCGGGATAAGCTTGCGCCCCATGTGCGGGTCTATTCGACAGGCGACATGCAAAAACTTTTCAACGGACTGCCCGTGAAATTCATCGAGCGCACGGTCATCTTTGGCGCCTACGACAACATCATCGCGCGCTTTGGTGTCTTGGGGGAATTCCTGCGCGCCGTTTTGCAATTCCTCGAAGCGACACCGTTGAAGGGGTTGGGGCTTTCTCATTTCTGGGTGATCGAAAAAACCTAATCCTACATATTTGATTTTCTTTGCATCAGGGTGTTCTCATGTTCTTCGCGGCCCGCAGCCGACGGAAGGAGTTCACCCATCTCTTCTTCGAATGCAGCGTGATCCACCAATTGCAAATCGTGGATTTCCTTGTATAAGCCGCCCTGACGCAACAACTCATCGTGCGTGCCCTGCTGGATGATGCGCCCGTTGTCCATGACCAAAATCAAATCGGCGCGGCGCACAGTGGACAGGCGATGGGCGATGACAAAGGTCGTGCGCCCTTCCATCAATTTATCCAGCGCGGCTTGGATTAGCTTTTCGGTTTGCGTATCCACGCTGGAAAGCGAATCATCCAAAATCAAAATG
>CAILWD010000643.1 GCA_903837815.1 uncultured Chloroflexota bacterium
GCGGAACGTCCCTTGCGGAGTTCGTCGAGTTTATCTTCCAGCCCGTTGTTGATGACGCCGATCAGGGCGCTGACGACGAAGATACCGCCGAAGGTCACAGCCAGCATCATCACCATGAAGAAGAAACTGCCCGTGTCGCCGCCCATCGTGCCTGAGTCGAGGGTGCGCAGGAGCGCCATCCAGACCAGGTCGTAGAGGGTTTCGTCGTTGGGGGCGCTGCCAGTGAGTTTCACCACGACAGCCACAATAAAGATGATGACAGCCGACAGGACGAACAGGGCAAGAATCAACGCGCCTGTGCCGCGCGACATGTAGTCATCGAACCAGTATTGAAAACGTTGTTTGAAAGTTGGGGTCTTCATTATTTACTCCTCACAGATAAATTATGGCTATTATAAAAGGGTTGAGCGCAAGTCATACAATCAGTTTTGTAAGTGCAATCCAAATTCAACGGAACAATGGCGGGTTAAGAAACCTATCATCTTGCGCAAGTAACATCTGCCGCGCAGATGAAGTCTATAGGTCAGATTTTATGGATTTGGAAAGCGAGGTAGATTATGTTCTCTTTCGATTTAGACCGCCGCAAGGAGGAGGAACGCATCCGCAACGAGGGGCGGCTCCCGCCAGGGCAATCGTTGACGGTGAAATTTCCCGTCCTGCATTATGGTCCCGTCCCATCGTTCAACCCCGCCGCCTGGGATTTGCGAATCTGGGGCGAGGTGGAGCAGGAAAAACGCTGGACGTGGAATGAATTCAATCAACTGCCGCGCACAAAGGTCAAGATGGACATTCACTGCGTCACCCGTTGGAGCAAGGCGGACACAACCTGGGAAGGCGTCTCAGTGAAGACACTGGTCGAGCAGGGAATCATCAAAATCAAGCCGTCCGCCACCCACGTCATGCAGCACGCGGAATACGGGTTCACGGTCAACCTGCCGCTTGAAGTCGTTTTGCAGGAGAACTTCCTGCTCGCAACACATTTGGACGGAGAGCCGATCACGCCTGATCACGGCTATCCGCTGCGCGGAATGGTGGGATATATCCCCGACAAAAGCAACCTCGAAACGCCCTATCTTTGGAAGGGCGCAAAGTGGCTCAGGTCGCTGGAATTCATGCCGCGCGATAAAAAGGGCTTCTGGGAACAGGCAGGCTATCACAACCGCGCCGATGTCTGGCGCGAGGAACGATTTGGATGAGAAATGCAAAGGGCTGTCCTTTTGGGACAGCCCTGATTTTTTCGAGAGCGACTTTATCTTGCCGTTGGCGTTGTTCTTAGCCTGCGCGCGAAAAGGATGACGATCACAAAGGCAAGCGCCATTACCACGAGTCCGGGCAAGCCATATTCATCCGCAAACCCAGTGCCAGCCAGCGCGGTGGTGGTAGGCATGGGCGTAAAACTGAGCGCAAAGGCGGCCTGGGTATAAGCCGCGCCGACTGTGGCAGTTGCGGCGATCTGTGTGCCGGATAACCCGGCCAAAGAGGGATCGGGCGTCCGGGTGGGGGAAGGCTGTGCCACAGGCGGGGTGACTGTGGGCGGCGGCGTAACCGTTATGGTGGGCAGAACAGAGGCTTCAAAGGTGGCGGTCAGAGACTGGCCAATAAATGACTGGGCAGTTGCCGTGACGGCAGCGACATTGGTGGCTGCTGCCACTTCGGCGGCTGCGCCGCTCTGGCGGTTGAACACATACACCCCTGCCAGACAAGCCACCGAGATCAAAATGATCCCGCCCAGGATTCCTGCGGCAATCAAAAAAGTGCGGTTATTGTTCGACTCCTCTGGAAGCGGGGCTTCGCCGAATTCATCTGTTGAAGTGTTTTCATCGAAAGACATCGAGCACTCTCCTGTTTATTTTACGCAATCCCAGACACCCTGCAATTGCATGGATGTTTGAATTTTACAACAACTCAAGGCGGATTATCCCACAACTTCGAGGTTAATGAGGGGGGCAATCACCGTCTCGCCGTTCTCGAGTTTGACTTCTGCCGAGGGGGCGCGCAGTCCACTGGGAAGTGTGGTCAGCCCTGGTTTGAGAGCCACAATCGAGCCAAGCATCCCCATCGCCGGCGGACGACGCATCCGCACCTGCAAACCGGGGGCAAAGGTCTCTTCATCCCGCAGGGGAGGCGCATCAGCTCCCACCGGCAGAGTGATGATGACTTCGGGACATGCGCCGCTGTATCGATCTCGCGCTTCGGCATTGACAGTGACTTCGCGTTTGATGTTGGTACTGAGCAATTTGTAGGCAGCGGAGTTCATTGGCATGGGGCCAAACCCATCGGTCACGATGATCGGGTAACGCATTTCACGCGCCTGCGGTAAAAGGGAAGGATAGAGGCACGAAAGGATCAACCCGCGCACGGGCAAATCCGCCGCCGCCTTCAACGTCTCGGCATCTTTGACCGTGCCGCCCAAAATCACAAATCCGCGCATACTCACATCCAACCGGCCAGCGGTCAGAACGCTGTCGGGCTGATCCATGAGGTTTGCCAACTGTCCCGAATCGATGCGCCCGTTGCCCCAAACGCCCTGAATCAGGGCGCCAACGGTCTGGATCACCGCGCCGCGTTCTGGAATCAGTTTGGTCACTGTGCCGGAGATGCCGGCGCGTAATTCCAATTTCGTCTCTCCCACCGCCATCAACACCTGGCCATCCCCCACTACTAAGACCCGTCCATCACGCGGAGTCACCATGTTGCGTGGAAAAAGACCGGAGCCGACTGCAATCTCAGTTTTGGCCGGGAGGCGGTCACCCTCTTTGACCTTGATGAGGCGGTCTGCGACGGCGGGGTTGACTCCCAAAGCGTGAGCCACGTTCAACAGGATATGTTCGCGTCCGTGGTTGGCTTCTGCAATCACGTCAGCCGGGCTGACTTTTTGATTGAGGCGTACCAACACGTTGCCGGGAAAGGGCAGAACCCGTTCGCGCACGATGGAAGCAAAACCGATAATGTGATGTACAGGCGCCTGCATGAATTATTCGCCTCCGAGAGTCCAGTTCCACTTTTTGATCAGTTCACGGCGGCGGACGGGATCGGCGGGCAGTTCCAGCGGACGTCCGCGCCCATCAAAGACCACGCCCAAAGCGCCGCCTGTGACTGTGATGCCATTCTTGGGAAAACGCCCGGAGCCAAAGCCGACATCCGCTCCGCGCAGCAATTGAATGTTCAACCTGCCCGTTTCTCCACTGGGAAGGGGCAGGGTTTCAAGCGTGCCATATTTCAGGTCGACGCGGGCTTCGGTTCCATTTTCATAGGTCAACACCGCCCGCAGGATAGGGGCGCCAAAACTTGCCGAGACCACCGGGGCAACCACCGTCCCCGCGCTCAGGAACGCCCCCGATTCAATGACCTGAACCGGCATGATGTTGTTCTGTTCGGCGGCGACACCCAAAAGCGGCAGGAGATTGTTCTGGTCAAGGATCACCGTGGTCACACCAACGGGCTGCAGGGAATCGAGCAGGAGGAGCAGGCCATGTCCGGGGCGCGCCGCGTCGCTCAAAGCGCCGCCGCCCGCCAAAATCGGCTCGAAGAGAGGAGATAGGGATGGTTTGATGTACGAAGCCTCACGCGGAAAGTCACGGCGGGCAAATTGCATTGCAAGGTACAAAGCCTGACGCGCCACCGCCTGCGAAAGCGCCAAGTCTTCCTTGGTGGCGGCAATGGTAGAGGGATAGAGAGCTTTTTGGTGCAGGTAGTCGCGCAGTACGCCTTCTGATATATCCAAAGATGACCAGCGCAAAATATCTGCAAGGGAAGTGTGGTTGAGCAGCGCGGGCAGGTTTTCTCCCAACCCAAATTGCGGATACACGTTCAGCCTGGATTTATGTTTGAAGCCGGCGGCAATGACCGCGGCAGATGATCCCAGATCAATGTTCAGGATACCCTTGTCGGCGCTGTAGATTTTCGAGAGGAATCGGACCATGCGACCCGTGGCATAGGCGGTGGGTAAGATATGTCCACCGGACCAGGCGTGCAGGGTATCCACCCCCCGCATCTGGCGCTTGCGGACTTCGATCACCATGCGGGCCAGTTCACGCTCGGCAGGTTCGATATCCTCCGTTTCGAGCGAGGGACGAACGTTCGGACTGATGTGCAGAACCGAAGAAAAGGAACCAAGCAGAGACCCAATTTCTTCGGCGATTTTCTGGTTTCCCGCAAAGAGAATGGCGGGCATTTTTTCCTTGGGAAGGATGAAACTGGCAAGCCCGATCGGTTCGAGCAATTTATGAATCGAACGCGATGCGCCGCCATCCGTGCCGCCGGTGATGACGATCAGGTCGGGCTGGGAGCGCAAAAGGGCATCGATTTGCTGTTCGGGCTTGCGGCGGTCATTCAAGCCAATAGTTTCCACAACCCGCACATAGGTGGATTCTGCCAGGCGACGCCCGCTTTCCAATGAAACATCCTTGAGCAGGCCTACCAGCGCCGCTTTGAGGGTCGGCCCCGCCGAGATGGTCACTGCCAGCCCGTCCACGCCGGAGCCATCGGGCTGGCTGGGGATGATCAGGTCGCGCGAACCGTCGAGCAATGCCCGGCCCAAAATTCCCTGCAAACTGGCAATTGCGTTGCGTACGCCTTCGCTGACGTCCTTGAAGGGCGCCTGTGCGGTGGAGGGTGCAGAGCCAGACGCCACGAAGCGATACTCGCCTTCGACCACGTCGAACATCACCGCGCGCGTGTTTGCCGCGCCGACATCTACAGCCAGAATGGAATTGCCATCGATGAGTGAAGTCATATTAAGCCGACATCCCTAACAAGCGTAGGATAAAACCGATCAGTGAGGAAATGCTCCCGATCAGGGCGGTCAATGCGGCAACATACACACCCGCATATACCGCGCCTAAAGCGATGCCAATAAAGATGCGTCCGCCCCATGCCAGCGCTCTGATCAAACCGAAGCGCCGCATGGAACCGTCTGCCTTTGGACGTGCGCCAAAATGGAAGTATGCCAGTGTCAGGACTGCGCCCACAAGAATAATGGCGGCGTTTCCTGTTGCTTCTATCAAACCGACGCCGCGCCCGGCGGCGGCATCCATATCGAAGGCATTGATGATTGCCTGTGTCTGTGGGATGAGCGTGCCTCCCAATGCGCCGATCAGGGTCACAGCCGCGCCCACCCCGACAATATACGCCAGCGGAAGACGTCCCAGCCCCGCCTGACGGGGGAAGAGCAGCATCAGCGCGCCAAGCGCTGTCAGACCCAGCGGCGCAATGACCATGGGCTTGACGATGTCGCCGGTGGCTGCCGCAGCTAACAACGGATAGACGAGGCGGGGCATGATTACCTGCCAAACAGCCACCGCCGCAATATAGCCCGAAGAAACGCCCACAAAGATGTACACCGCAATTCGAAATAACGGGTTATCGCCGATGAGATAGCTGAAAATCATCAGGGTAAACAGGAAACTGATAAAACTTGTGATCAGTTCAATATCGAAAGGAAGCCCCATCTTATTTTGTCTCCCTTGCCGCGGCGCGGTCGCGTAATCCAAAAATGAGGTTCAACACCCCGCCCCCCAGGATTAGAATAATGGCAAGTAGGATGCCGGTACTGTAGGCATCCCAGGCGGCGATAGCCGTGCCAGGTTTATCGAGGTTGCGCCGTTCAAACAACGCCCCGCCGTACAACCCGCTGACCATTCCATTGATCTGGCCCGAGGCGAAGTAAGGCTGAAGCATCGGCGCGGCTTGGGCGCTGGACGCCACTATCAGGGGGATCGAAGGATTGCCGCGCGCAGATTGGGTTTGTTCGATCCAGATCCGGGCGGAGTCAGCATCGTCTGTCGCCAAGAGAATTGCCGCAAACTGCGGGAGGGAAGTCACGCCTTGAAGGGCGGGCTTATCCCAGGCGGTGACGGGGGTGTAATCGAACATCTGGTTCTGGATAAAGGCATACGGCGCTATCGCCGATGGATTATCGGCAAAGGCGCGGATGCCCAACTGTGCCGCAGGCAGGTAGCCGAGGTTCACGTATTCGAGTTTTTCATGGCCCGATAAATAACCTTTGACGGCCAGCCGGTCCGCCAGAACTGCGCCTGTTTCCGTCGTAGAAATGAAGGTTAGGCGCGCATGTTTCATGAGCAATTGGTCGAAGATCGGCACGATGACCGATTCCACTTCGCCGGCACGGGCAGGCTCATAGTCGAAGATTACCAGGATGGGCATATTCTCCGGGATGGATTGAATGATGCTCACCGCGCCCCCCGCTTCGAGCGGAACGTTGACGCTGTCGGGCAGGGGGAATACCGTGATGCGCATCGCCAGTACAAGGGTCAAAGAAACGAATAGGAGAACAGCCAGAGTCCAGCGCAGGGCGCGGGAGGTTCCCGTTGCGGCAAAAGAGCCAATCGCGACGGGGGAAGTCTCTGCCGAGAGAATTTGTTCCAAAAGTGTGGCGTGGGAAAGTTGTTCTTCGCTTGCCTGCAAGCGGATGGAGTGCGCCTTTGGCTTGCTGGTGGGGGCGTAGTTCGGTGCGGCAGGGAGAACTCCTTGCAGCCCCGCCAGAGCCCCGCGTGTTTCGAGTGTTTTATCAGTGGATAAGGGGTTCAGAGCCTGTGGCAGTCCAGCCTCTACAGGCCGCATGGCTTGCACCCAGGTGGGCAGTTCGCCGGGGGCAATGGCATCGGTGTTTGTAATGGGCGCAGGCATGGATTCGGATGGCGCAACCGTCTCATCGACAACGGAAAGCCAGTCTGGCAGGTCGGCGAAGAGAGAATCGGAGCCGGCGGAGGTGGAAGCCGCGGACTCAGCGGGCTTTTCGGAAAATGCAGAGTCGGGCCCCGGGGTTGATTGCAGCGTGTTGAGCCAGTCGGGTGTTTCGGGGGAGGATAAGGGAGCCGGTGTTGGTTCGGGCGCCTCGTCAAAAAGGGATTCTTGCGGCGCGGCAGCCTTCAACCAAACCGGCAGGTCGCTGGCATCTTCGACGGGAGACTGATCGGGCGTGGAAAGTTCCACCGCTGACGATTCTTCTGCCATGGATTGAAAACTTTTCAGCCATTCCTGCTCTGATTCTGGTGTGCCTGCCTCGATGCTCTTCGGCCAGTCGGACTCCTCTCCTGTTGGTTGGGGTGCGACGCTTTCTGCGCTCATCGCTTTCAACCAGTCGGGGGTATCTGAAGCCTGGGGTTGGAAATCAGTTTGAGGCGCTGCACTTTCGTCATCCAACTGCTTCAGCCAGTCTGTGGCGCCGGAGAAAGCGCGCACAGAACTTGAGGCGTCTGCAGAAGAAGGTTCCTCCAATCCGCGCAGCCAATCGGGCGTTTCATCCGAGCTAAATTTTTCTTCGGAGGGGGCGTTTCCTGAATCGCTGAAGACTGCATCTCCGTCCGTCACCATGGATCGCAGCCAGTCGGGTGTTTCTTCGTTGGAGGAAGCGGAGGGAGTTTCAAAGGAATATGGTTGCGAAGGTTGCGAGGTCTGTTCGGCGGCATCTGTTGCGCGCAGCCAGTCTGTTAGTTCATCTTTTTCGTTTGCGGCTTGATCAGACATCCAGGGAGGCAGTTCAGGTTCAGGTTCAGCCTGGGGAACGGGTTGTGTAAAATCTTTGCTGCCTTCAAATTCAACCCAGCGTACTTCGGAGTTTGCCTGGGGTGTCCTGGTCTTTGGCGTTTGTCCTGTGATGTTGGCGAGCCAGTCGGGTACTTCGTCTTCTTCGTTATCCTGCAATTGCAATCCGGAGAGCAGGTCGGAACTGGGGAGAGCAGAGGGCGTTATTGGCGGTTCCTGGCCGGGTTTGACCTCGTCTTGCTGTGAGGCCTGCCGCGCTGTTTCGCGAACGTCTTGTAGCCACTGGGGCAAGACCGATTCGAGATCCGAGGTGTTCTTGCGGGTGGGGGCTTGGCCGGGCGTGAGGGGTTGGTCCTCGTCCGCAGGCAGGAGGCGCGATTGGCAGTGTTGGCAATATCCCAAATCCGCCGGGGTGTGTTGTCCGCAAGCAGGGCATTTCATCATATTTGCCATTAGCCACCATAGGGGCGGTCTGCGCCAAAGATGACACGCAGGCCGGTGACAAGCGCGCCAAGCGCAACGCCGATCAAAATTCCGCGCATTCCGCCGAGCGCCCAGACCTGTGACCACCAGCGGGAGAGTTCGCCAATCAGGTTGATGCTTCCGATGAACGGCAGGGCGGCAGAGCCGAGAAGGACAAGGAGCGCGGAGAGCAGAAAGAGGACGCTGGTCAAGTCCGGTCTGCGGCGAAGAAGGCGGATCGCTGCGTAAAGCAGGGAGATGGTCAAGAGTCCCATCAAGGCGGCTTCGATGGGCAGGATGACTCTTTCCACCATCGCCTGCATGATCGCGTGAGACGGAAGCAAGACCAGACCAAGGATAAAGGTTAGGAAGAGGCTGAGGATAAGCAGGGCGCTGTAAATGCCGTTCTTCTTGTCGCGACGCACTTTTTCTGCATGGACAGAGATGAGATTGAATACCCCCGCCAGCATGGCCACGCCCGCAAGGGTCATCGCGGCATTCAATAGCCCAGTCTGAAACGTCGCCAGGGCGGGAATGTAAGGTGTCAGAAGATAGCCCGCCAAAACAGCCAGCCCGAAGATGACAGCAATGAAAGTGGTGATGACGCGCATCAGATAAACCTCAGGAATTTCAACACAGCGCCAGCCAGAAGGCTGACGATGATCAGCCAGCGAAGGATATCTTGCAATGTCAGGCTTGCCGCGTGAGAAGCGCCCGCGCCAAGATACGCCCCGGCGGCAAACAATTCTTCGCCCACCAGCGCTTCCTGAGTGTTGGCAAACAGCACCGCCTGACCGGTTAGATTGTCGCTTGCGCCAACCACTGTGGCGTTACTGCGTTCCGCCGCATCGGCAATCAATGCCGCTTCGGGGCCAAAGTGGCCGAGCAGTATATTGGCTGAAACATTTTCATTTGGAGAGATGTACATCGCGCCCGCGGCATACCCAAAGGGATTCAACCCTGCAACCCGCCCTGTGTTTTGCGAGTATAACCCTTCCGCGCCTGCGGCTTTATATCCAGCCTGCAAAGTGTCCTGCGAAAGTAATCCCAGGACAGGGTCGCCGGCGGAAGCCACCGGCGGCGTATCGCTGACGGAGGTTCTTTCGGCAACGTGGCGCAACATGGCAAGCCCCGCAAGAGCAGACCCGCCTCGCGCGTCGAGCAGGCTTGCAGAGCCGAGTGAAATATGCAGTCGGGTACCGTCTTCCACGCTGAGTCCGAGCAAACGCTGCAACTGGGCAAAGGCGGGAATCTCTCGCAAGTTTGCGGAAGACTTGCGCTTCCAAAGCGTAATCACACCCAAAAGGATTGCGCTTGCCGCGAGGATAATCGGTTCGATGAAACTCATCATACGGATGCCTTTTTTTCGATCAGCAGGGATGCAAGCGCGCGCGCTTCACTTTCATCCTCCAGGGTCAGCGCCAAAGCCGTAAGTTGATCGCTGTCGATCAGTCCACGGCTAAAATGCAGGGCTTGCGCCCCAAGCAGGGCAAGCGGAGCGCCCGCTTCCAGAAGCATCGCGGCAACCCCATGAAGTTGGTAGCGGCGCAAAGTCTCTTCCCAATACGTCCAATACTGGCGCGAAGGCTTCATATATGCGAGTATAGCATAATTTTATTGTGGACTTGCGTCATGTTCGCCTCCATCAGTTACAAGTGGATTGCAAAACAGGAGAAAACATGAAGCCGCAAAGAGCGAGAACCCTTTACGGCTTGCAATTCAAACGGAGTCTTTGGCAGAGTTTATGCTTCGGGCGAGATGACGGTTCCAGCCTGGATTTCGGCATTCTTGGGGATGACGACAATGCCGTCGCGAACATACCAGTTGATGTGGTCCATGTCGACTCCGTGAGGGAAGGGGCGAATGGTTACATCGCTGCCAATGCGAACATTTTTATCGAGGATGGCGCCTTCGATATGGCAGTTCGAGCCGATGCCGATGGAGACGCCTTCGATATCCTTCTCGTAATAATCGGACCCCATGACAATCGTATCTTTGATGACGCACCCCGCTGAAATCTGGCTGCGGATTCCGACAATCGAGTGGGTGATATCTGAGCCAAGGATGCGACAACCCTCTGCGAGAAGCACATCCTTCAGCCGGCAATCCTCCACAATGGAGCCCGGCAGGAAGTTGGTATCGGTGTAAATCGGCTCCTTCGCGTCGTGAAAATTGAAGGGAGAATCGGGGCGGGTCAGCATCAGCCCTGTTTCGTAGAATGAGCGGATGGTTCCAATATCCTGCCAGTAGCCGTTGTAATCAAAGCCGAAAACCTTGTGGGTCTTAATCGCTTCGGGGATGATGTCGCCGCCGAAGTCGTCGTGGTTGGGGAATTTTTCCAGCAGTTCCATGAGGACCTTCGTCCGGAACAGGTAAATGCCCATCGAGCCGAGGAAGGGGCGGATGGGGTCGTCGCGGCTGATGAATTTCTTCTGGATTTCGGGGTCTTTGGGTTTTTCGACAAAGGAGGATATTCTGCCGCTGGTTTCGCGTTTGAGAATGCCAAAACGCGGCGCTTCCTCGGTCATTACCGGCTGGACGGCGACAGTGATATCGGCATGGTTCTCCCAGTGATATTCGGCCATTGCCTTGTAGTTCATGCGGTAGAGATGGTCGCCGGCGAGAATCAGAACATGCTTTGCTCCGCTGGAGGAAATTTCCAGCGTTTGTTTTCGGACTGCGTCGGCTGTGCCCTGATACCAGTCTGCGCTTTCGATGGTTTGCTCGGCAGCCCAAATTTGCACCCAGCCGGAGTGGAAGGCGTCGAAGTTGTAGGTGCGCGTGATATGACGATGCAGGGAAACCGAGTTGAATTGGGTCAGGATTGCAATCTTGTAAATTTCGGAGTTGATGCAATTGCTGATGGGGATGTCTATGAGGCGGTACTTGCCCGCAATCGGAACGGCGGGCTTGGATCGCATCTGAGTCAATGGGTAAAGGCGCGCACCGCGTCCGCCGCCTAAAATTACTGCCAGGATGTCATTGAGCGAGGGCATAAGTTTCTCCTAATTCGTGTTTTCCTTTCGGGTTTTATTTCACGTCTTGCATCCTGTTCCGCGAAACCACCCTGCATTTTTCAAATTATATCGCACTTTTCCATGTGGATTTTGCAATGGTTGCAAACGGTCAAAAGCAAGGATTAGGCGGACTTAAGTTTTCGTCCGCAAACCCGATGAAACGGCTATAATCGCGCCTATGACTACAAAAACCAGAAAAACCACTCATGCCATCGAGGAAGTCGAAGAGATGGAATCTTCCGAAGCCGAAGAGGGTATCGAAGAGGAATCCGTCACCTTCAAGAAAAGCCACTTTTATTCGGTATTGGTCGTGCTGGCTTTCGCGGCTGGAGTTCTGATCGGGTATGCCGCCTGGGGACGCGATACCGTTCCAGCCACGGTAGCCCAGCAACTTGCAGCCATATCCTCTCATGTTGGGTCGGGTGCGGAATCTCCAGCCGACGAGGTTGCCGAAGCGCCTGTCAACCCGCAGCCGCAGTACCGCCGCTATGACATTCCCACTGAGGGCTATCCCAGCCTCGGACCTGACGATGCAGAGATCGTCATCGTCGAATTCAGCGATTTCCAATGTCCCTACTGCCAGCGATTCCATGATGAAACCTTCCCCGGCCTGCTCGCCGCCTACCCCGGCAAGATTCGCTTTGTCTATCGCAACTTTCCCCTGCCGCCAAACATGCACCCGGATGCAATGTCTGCAGCGGTGGCTTCGCTTTGCGCCGGCGACCAGAATGCCTATTGGGACTATCACGGAAAATTGTTTGGCGACAATCCGTTGAATGAAGAGACCTACATCCAATACGCCACTGACCTCGATTTGAACGTGGAAGAATTCACTGCCTGCCTTTCGAGCGGCAAGCACGACGACTTTATCGCGCAGGACATGGATTTTTCATCCAATCTTGGGGTGCAATCCACGCCGACCTTTTTTGTGAACGGTCTGGCAATCGTGGGCGCCCAACCGCTCTCCAGTTTCACCCAGTTGATCGACAAGGAACTGGCGGGAGAAATTCCGCAGTAGTATCTTCAAAAAGACCCCAAAGGTTTGTTTGTTTCCCTTCATGCCTGTTCGCACAGGAAACCTTTAGGGACTGTCATTGAGATTTCTAATACAGGGTTCACAGGCTTCTTAAAGTTTCTGTGAACCCTGTTTCTTTTTGGTATGATGACACCGAACAGAAAATCCCCCAATCATTTACCCTTGAGAGAGAGCCATGAAAAAATTCGTAGCCGTTGCCGGGAATATCGGCGTAGGGAAATCGACGCTTGTGAAAATGCTGTGCGACCAGATGGGCTGGGACCCGTTCTACGAGCCGGTGACCGAGAATCCCTATCTCGCGGATTTCTACCAGAACATGTCGGCGTGGGCATTTCATTCGCAGGTCTTCTTTTTGACCCACCGCCTGCGTTCCCACCTCAATCTGGCACAACATCCCAATTCGGTGGTGCAGGACCGCAGTGTGTACGAAGACGCGGAAATCTTTGCCCAAAACCTGTACGACCAAGGCAACATCCAGGAACGCGACTACCAGACCTACCGCGAGTTATACGAAACTGCCGCGCAGTTCCTTCCTCCACCCGATTTGGTCATCTACCTGAGGGCTTCGGTGCCGACTCTTTTGAATCGCATCAATTCCCGCGGGCGCACCTACGAGCGCAAGATCGCACCCGAATACCTGCAAAACCTGAACGAACTGTACGAATCCTGGATCGAGAATTTCACCCTTTGTCCCATCCTTGCAGTCCCTGCGGATGATTTGGATTATGTGGCACATTCGGGACACCTGCGGCTGATCGTAAAAAAGGTGGAGGATAAATTGATCGGCAAGGAAGAGGTCGTTTTTGAGGCGGAGGAAGTGGCGCGCGCGGCGGAAGATTAGCCTTGACAGAATTCGCCGTCTGCATAAAATCAGCCCCAATGTCAACAACCTGTAGATACAAATTCCATCCATGCCCAAAAGTTCCTGGGACAGGTGTTTTTATTTTTTGAA
>CAILWD010000644.1 GCA_903837815.1 uncultured Chloroflexota bacterium
CCCCAAATGGAATTCGCTGACCTTATACGGCGGCAACACACATGCCGCATCACCCGAATGCACACCTGCTTCTTCGATGTGCTGCATGATCGCTCCAACCACCACATGCTCGCCATCGGATAATGCATCGACGTCGATCTCAAATGCATCCTCCATAAACTTGTCAATGAGAATCGGTTGACCAGGAGCAGCCTCGATCGCCTTTTGAATGAATCCTGCCAAATGAACCTCAGACTCCACGAGAGCCATGGCTCGCCCACCCAAAACAAAGGATGGACGTACCAAGACAGGATAGCCAATTCTTTCAGCAATGACACGCGCCTCTTCAAGCGAGCGTGCGATTCCATTTTCCGGCTGGGGAATGTCCAACTCTTTGAGCAGTTTCGCAAACTCTTCGCGATCTTCGGAAAGTTGAATGGCGTGCGGTGATGTACCGAGAATCTTCACACCTGCCGCTTCAAGTCCCGCTGCCAAGTTGAGCGGAGTCTGCCCGCCGAATTGGACAATGACGCCGATGGGTTGTTCTTTATCAATGACATTGAGAACATGCTCAAGCGTGAGCGGCTCGAAGTACAAGCGGTCTGCCGTATCGTAATCGGTGGACACGGTTTCTGGGTTGCAGTTGTACATGATGGTTTCATATCCCATCTTTGACAATGCAAACGCCGCCTGACAACAGCAGTAATCAAATTCAATGCCTTGACCAATTCGATTCGGTCCGCCGCCGAGGATGAGGATCTTTTGCTTATCCGTCGGACGGGATTCATCGTCCATTTCGTAGGCGGAGTAGAGATAGGGTGTCTGCGATTCGAACTCTGCGGCGCAGGTGTCCACGCGTTGGAAGGTTGGAAGAATACCAAGTTGTTTGCGAAGATTACGAACGTCAGAAGTAGAAAGTGGTGAGTGGTGAGTAGATAGCAGGCGGGCGATGTGCGAGTCGGCAAACCCTAATTGTTTGGTGTAACGCAATTCTGCTTTCTGCTTTCCGCCTTCTGCAATTGATTTTTCACAATTCCTAATTTCATCCATCTGAGCCAGGAACCACAGGTCATAACCACTCGCTTTGGAAATTTCATCCAATGATATTCCTTGTCGAATCGCTCGATACACGCGGAACAGCCGATCCGCAGTGGGAACTTTCAGCGTGGATAATGTTTCGGGTTCCGCAGGCAACTCTCGGCTGGGACCAGAGCCGTCAAGGGCGTCCACTCCGATTTCGAGAGATTGAATCGCTTTGTTCAACGCTTCGGGAAACGTCCGCCCAAGCGCCATCACTTCGCCCACGGACTTCATTTGCGGACCAAGAGTCGGGTCCACGCCGGGGAATTTCTCGAATGCCCAGCGCGGAATCTTGGTGACAACATAATCGAGCGAAGGCTCGAAGGCGGCTTTGGTTTGACCTGTGATATCGTTGGTGATTTCGTCGAGGGTGTAACCGACGGCGACGAGCGCGGCAAGTTTGGCGATGGGAAAGCCCGTAGCTTTGGATGCCAGCGCAGACGAACGACTGACGCGCGGATTCATTTCGATGACCACGACACGACCCGTTTTCGGATCCACGCCGAATTGCACATTCGAGCCGCCCGTTTCAACACCAACCGCGGAGAGGACACGATGCGCAAGGTCGCGCAAGATTTGATACTCACGGTCGGTCAGCGTTTGTGCGGGCGCAACAGTGATGCTATCGCCGGTGTGAACGCCCATCGCGTCAAGATTTTCGATGGAGCACACGACGACGAAATTATCGGCTTTGTCGCGCATCACTTCGAGTTCGTATTCCTTCCAACCAATAACGGACTCTTCAAGCCACGCCTGCCCGATCGGTGATTCGGAAATCGCGCTGCGTACGGCTTCTTTCAATTGAGCGGGGTCATAAACCCATGACGCGCCAGTGCCGCCCATCGCAAACGAAGCGCGGACGAGAACAGGGTAGCCGGTTTGCTTCACGAGTTCTTCGGCTTCTGCGAGTGAATACGCCGCTCCGCCGCGCGGAACAGGGATATTATTTTTTTGCATCGTCTCGCGGAAGAGCAGACGATCTTCAGCAGCTTTGATGGCGCTGAGTTTCGCGCCAATTAATTGCACGCCATATTTTTCGAGCACACCGTTTTCACTGAGAGCCAGTGCAAGGTTGAGACCCGTCTGCCCGCCGACGGTGGGGAGCATGGCATCCGGTTTTTCTTGCGCGATGATGGCTTCGAGTGCTTCAGGTGTGAGCGGTTCTATATAAGTCGCATCCGCGATTTCGGGGTCGGTCATGATGGTGGCAGGATTCGAGTTGACCAAGACCACGCGATAGCCTTCCGCTTTGAGGGCTTTCACTGCTTGTGTGCCAGAGTAATCAAACTCCGCGGCTTGACCAATGACGATGGCTCCAGAGCCGGGGACGAGAATTGTATGAATATCTGTGCGCTTCATGTTATTTACCCCCGATCATGTTGAAGAACTCGCTGAAGATGTCATGCGCGTCATGCGGACCCGGCGCAGACTCGGGATGAAACTGAACGCTGAAGACTGGCTTCTTTTTCATCCGAATGCCTTCCAACGAGTCATCGTTCAAACTTTTATACGTGATCTCCACTTCGTCTTTGTTCAAATCACCCGCGGTGACGCAGTAATTATGATTTTGCGCGGTGATGAGCACCTCTCCGCTAGGTAAATGCTGAACAGGATGATTCCCGCCGTGGTGTCCGAACTTGAGGCGGTGGGTATCCGCTCCAAGTGCTCGACCGATGAGTTGATGTCCCAAACAAATGCCAAACATCGGCA
>CAILWD010000645.1 GCA_903837815.1 uncultured Chloroflexota bacterium
CTACAATGTCGCCGCGCCCCAGCCCTACTTCAGCGTCCGCAATGAAATGCCGCGCTTCAACTTTTTGACTGGCTCACTTCAAGATTACGCCTGGTTTGGCTGGGCGGCAGTCCTGGGTTGGGGACTGGTTCTGTTGCTTCTCCCAGCATATTTTTTCCGCCCCGGCCATGACAGCCTTTTCTTTGCACTGCTCGCCTGCCTGCTGTTCAACTTCCTACTGCAACTTGGGTATGGAGTTGAACCGTTCCTGTACTCTCCGGGCTGGACGTATGCGCTTGTCCTCCTTGCCGCGCTTGCCTTTCGAGACGCGGCGCGGCAAATCAAAGGGCTGGTTGGCGTCTTTCTTTTGACAGCTTTTATCATGCTGAATAACCTATGGTTCCTGTATCTTGTTGTGCGCCAGTCGGCGGAATATCTTGGCTGATCAATCAAATGCAGATTGACGCAACGAAGTTATAATTCGGCACTCATGAACAATAATATAAATCTTCCAAAACATCCCGTTTACCTTTTTAGCGTCGTTTTTACCAGCCTCATCCTTTTCATTTCCTGCAGATTGCCCGGCACGGTGGAAGTTCTTGAAACCCCAGAGGGAGGACAGGCTGAGTCGTTGCCTCCGATTTACCAATCCTCTTTTCTGAATCCACTCGACGTGCCGCGAACCTATATCAAGGATGCCTGCAGGAATTTAAAAAACAAGTGGAATTCGACCAACGCAGAGCCAGATACCGTGGTGATGGTCATCCTGATTAAGAACATCAACCGCGGCACGGCGGAAATTTCAGACAGCATCAACGTGGGAGATTTCAAGAGATTGATGGAGCAACTCCACGCGCAGGGGTTCAAGGCAATTAATACCAAAGAGTTGCAGGCATTTCTGGAGCGGAACAACTTCATCCCTCCCCGTTCGGTGTATCTCATCCAGGCTGGAAACCATGAAGGGGAATACTACGAAAATATTTTCGGCGATTATTACGAAAATTGGGGCTGGAACATCACCAATGGGTGGGTCAGCGAAACGGACCTGCCCGAAGCCCTGATACGCGAGAATGTCGACCTGGAGTTTACAGGCTTTGTGGATCATCAGGCGCAGGGAGCCTATCCGGGCACTGTCCTTACAGACGATACATCCAAGGCGGTCATTGCCCGCGAACTGCAAGCCTCCATCGACGGTCTTGCGCGAGACTTCGGTAAAAGCCCGGTGGTCATCGTGTGGCCTGAAGGCGGGTTCGGACATCGTCCTGTGGACGCGGCGCGGCAGTTGCGCTTCAAGATGGGATTCACTTCCAACATGCGGGGACCCATTCGCTACAACTGGATTCCACTTGCGGATGATTTCGACCCGAAACGCCCCAACCTTCTCCCCGAAGGCGGAATCAACGACCCGTTGATGACTCTGCCTGTCTATTCTCCCCAGCAAGCCCTTGATGATATTGACCTTGTCCGCGCGGTTGGCAAGGAAGCGGCGGCGTATGAAGAGGCAAACAAGGAAATGGAATTCGCATACTACAACAGCATTTGCGTACAAGACTACGGTCAAATGCCGTGATGGGAGAAGACATGAAGGATTGCATCTTTTGCAGGATTGTTGCCGGGGAAAGCCCCGCCAGAATCGTCTTTCATGATGAACAAGCAACAGCCTTCTGCGACCTGAACCCCGCCGCGCCCACCCATGTTTTGATCGTGCCGAACAAACATATCGTCTCGGTCAATCAACTGGCAGATGAAGATGAGGCGTTGATGGGGCATCTCTTCACCATAGCCAAACGCCTCGCCACGCAGGAAGGCATTGCCGAAAGCGGATACCGTCTCATCGTCAACACCAATGCGCATGGCGGACAGACCATTTTCCACCTTCACCTGCACCTGTTGGGCGGCTCACGCATGAAACACCCAATGGGCTAAATTCTCAACAGCGCGTCCTGAGCGAAGTCGATGGACGATCATTTGTTACATTTTCATATCCCTTGCGCTTCGACTACTCTCAGCGCGAAATAAGCACTGGAGCCTAAAAATGCCCAACCGAGACATCTACCTGCTTTCCCCCCGTGACTTGAGCGCGGAGACCATCGCGGTCGCCTTTGCAAAAACTTCGCGCGCGCCCGAATCTTTCCGCGAGATCGCCGCCGAACTGAGCGACGAGAAATCGGCGCAGTTCCATGAGAAATGGGTCGTGGGCTATGGCCACGCCTCGGTTGCTGAACATGCCGTTTTGCACCTGGCTTTCGAGAACGTCTCGCGGATTGCAGTGGAGACCATCGAAAGCAACCGCCTTGCTTCGTACACCGAAAAATCCACCCGCTACCAAAAATGGGGCGGCGATGATTTCACCGTGCCGCCCGAACTCGATGGACATCTCCTGCGGGACGAATTCATCGAGACCGTGAAGTTCCTTTTCTCGACCTATCTCGAATCACTGGAGCCCGCGAAGAATCTCATCCTCAGCCGCTCACCGCGCCGCCCGAACGAGAACGACGAAGCCTATGACCGCCGCATCCGCTCGCAATATGTAGACAGTTGCCGCTTCCTCCTGCCTGCCGCCGCCAACGCCAACCTCGGCATGACCGCCAACGCCCGCGTCGTCGAGATGTTCATCCGTAAGGCGCTCTCACATCCATTGGCGGAGGTGCGTCAAATTGGTGAGACGGTCAAGCAGGTTGCCAGAGCCGAAGCCCCAACGCTGGTCAAATATGCCGATGCCGCGCCGTATGTGGTCGAGACGGTGGAGGAGATTGGCAATTGGGAATTGGAGATTGACAATTCAAAATCCGATTGGTGTAGTCTGGTAGATTTCGACAAGGATGGCGAAAAGAAAATTCTTGCGGCGGCTTTATACCGTTTCAAGGAAATGCCCTTCTCCAATGCGCTGGCGTATGTAAAGTCGTTGAAGAAAAAGGAACGCGCCGCGCTTGCAGAAAGCCTGCTCAAACGCCTTTCCCGCTACGATACCCCGCTGCGCGAATTGGAATACTCGACCTACACCTTCGATCTGGTCATGGACCAGGGCGCGTATGCCGAATTCAAACGTCACCGCATGATGACGCAGACTCCGCAACGGCTGACGACGCGGCTTGGGTACACGATTCCGCGCCTCGTGTCTGAATCAGGCTTCGGGGAGAGGTACGAAGCGGCGATGGAATCTGCAACCCGAATGTATGAAAAACTCTACGAGTTCGATCCAAATGTCGCCCAATATGTCGTTCCCAATGGATTTAATCGCCGCGTACTGGCGCAATTTAACTTGCGCGAAGCCTTCGCCTTTTGTCAATTGCGGAGCGCCTCGAACGCGCACTTTTCCATCCGCCGCGTGGCACAGCGGATGTACGAGGAAATGGCGCGGGTTCATCCGCTGTTGACAAAGTACATGAAACTCGGCGACGAGACCTGGCAGAGTGTGGAAGAGAACTATTTTGCGGAATTTTAAGGGCGGGGTAACCCCGCCCCTGCAAAATCATTGAGGGATTTCATTCGGGTCGTACGGCGTGACCTGATAAACGTAATAATTCAACCAGTTTGCATACAATAGGTTTGCATGACTTCGCCAGCGGACAACGGGGGACTGCTTTGGGTCGTCCTTCGGATAATAATTGTTGGGGACGTGAATCGGCAATCCCTTGTTTACATCGCGGTCATATTCACCTTTGAGCGTGAACGGGTCGTATTCGGAGTGCCCTGTGATGAAGAGATGACGCCCATCCTTCGAGCCGACGATGTACACGCCCGCCTCGTCGGATTCCGCGAGCAGAATCAGGTCGGGGACTTTTTCGATGTCTTCGCGGCGGATTTCGGTGTGACGGGAATGCGGGGCGAAGAAGACGTCATCGAATCCGCGCATCAGGGGAGCGGCGCCAACGGCGGACGCGCGAACGCGATGTTCGAAGACGCCGAACATCTTGTGCGGCAGGTCATACTTCGGGATGCCGTAGCGGTGATAGAGTCCCGCCTGCGCTCCCCAGCAAATATGGAAGATGGACTCGACGTTCGTCTCTGCCCAATCCATGATCTGGACGAGTTCAGGCCAGTAGTCCACTTCTTCGAACGGCATTTGTTCGACGGGCGCGCCGGTGATGATGAGCCCGTCGAATTTTTCATTCTTCACATCCTCGAAGGTGACATAATGTTCGAGCAGGTGATCGGCATCCACGTTTTTAGACTCGTGAGTGGCGGTGTGCAATAAAGTAATCTCCACTTGCAAGGCGGAGTTGGACAGCAGGCGCAAAATTTGCGTTTCGGTTGCGATCTTGGTCGGCATCAAGTTCAGGATCGCGACACGCAGGGCGCGGATGTCCTGGTGAATGGCGCGGTCTTCGTCCATGACGAAAACATTTTCGTTTTCGAGAATGGCGCGGGCCGGGAGGGTGGAGGGAATTTTTACGGGCATGGGGAGGTATCCAGGTAGTCAGGTACACAGGTAAACAAGTAGACAGGTAAACAAGTAAACAAGTAGACAGGCGGGACCTGTATACCTGTTTACCTGTCTACATTTTTACGAGTTCAGCGCCTGATCCAAATCCCACTTGATGTCTTCGAAGTCTTCGAGACCAATGCTCAAGCGGACAAAATCGGGGCTGACACCGGCAGTGACCTGCTGTTCTTCGGTCAACTGGCTGTGGGTGGTGGAGCCGGGGTGGATGGCAAGGCTGCGGGCATCGCCGACGTTGGCGAGGTGGCTAAATAGTTGCAGGCTTTCGATAAACTTCTTCCCGGCAGCCAACCCGCCTTTGACGCCGAATCCGAGGATCGCACCCGCACCCTTAGGCAGATACTTCTTCGCGCGTTCGTGGTCGGGGTGGCTCTTGAGTCCGGGATACTTGACCCAACTGACCTTCGGATGCTTCTCCAAAAACTCCGCCACAGCTTGCGTATTCTGCACGTGACGATCCATGCGCAGGTTGAGGGTTTCGATTCCGAGCAGGGTCTGCCACGAGTTGAACGGCGACTGGCACGCGCCGATGTCGCGCAGCACATGAACGCGGGCTTTGATGGCGAAGGGTGGAAGTCCCGCGCCAGTCAGCGACGAATACACCAAGCCGTGATACGACGGGTCGGGCGTGTTGAAATTCTCGAACTTATCGCTCGTCCAGTCATAGTTGCCGCCGTCCACGATGACGCCGCCGATGGAAGTGCCGTTGCCTGTAATGAACTTGGTCGTGGAGTGAGTCACCACATGCGCGCCCCATTCGAACGGGCGGAAGAGATAGGGCGTGGCGAAGGTGTTGTCGATGAACAAAACGAGGTTATGCTTCTTTGCAA
>CAILWD010000646.1 GCA_903837815.1 uncultured Chloroflexota bacterium
AGCAGTATATCAAAAAGTAATCTGACAACCAGATGCAATTTTGGATTTGGCAATCTTTTTTTGACGTAAATTCAGCAACGTGTGCGATTCTCTGTCGCGCAGGTTGGTCTGTGCCGAAGTTGTTTTAGCCAACTCCAAACTCAAGTAAAATAGACAACGTGATATAAAAAACGTACTCCTGCCGTGTATGCTGAAGCGCAAGCATTGTCAAAAAATGGCGCCACATGTCAAAGGTTTGCCAAAATTCAAAGACACGTTTTGAAAAGCAGACTTTCAGAATTTTGTACGGTCGAAAAATATCTTTGCTGGATTGGACGGAAACTGTGAGCGCAGAAAACACACAGGCGAAAAAGAGAACATTCTCCACTCCCCCTGAGACAGAAGAGCAGGAGCCAGTCTGGACCTATCGCGGATACCGACTGAAGGCGAGTGAATTTGTCACGGCGATGGTGCATCTTTTTCGCGCCGAAGTCCAGCGGGCAAATGTCTGGCGTCAGCGGCTGGATACAACAACCAACTGGGCGGTGGTGTCCACGGGGGCAGTTTTGTCTCTTGCTTTTAGCCAACCTGATTCGCATCACAGCGTCATCATCCTCAACATGTTTTTGGTGACCTGGTTTCTGCTGACCGAGTCCCGCCGCTATCGTTACTACGAATTGTGGAGTTATCGTATCCGCCTGATGGAGACCGATTTCTACGCGGCGATGCTGGTCCCGCCGTTTCATCCTTCGCCGGAGTGGGCAGAGAGTTTGGCAGAAAACCTGCTTTCTCCCAGTTTTCCCATTTCCAATTGGGAGGCGTTTGGGCGCAGGCTGAGGCGGAACTACCTGTTCATTTACCTGATTTTGGGCGTCTCATGGCTGGCGAAGAACTGGCTTTTCCCCGTGCCTCCTGTCAACATGAGCGGTTATTGGGAACGCGCCGCGATTGGCTCGATCCGTGGAGAGATTGTCCTTGGGCTGGTCGCGCTTTCATACGGCGTCCTTGCGTTGATTGCGGTTGCCACCGTCGGCATGACCAAAGCCACGGGTGAAGTCCTGCCGCGCTTTGGAGAAGAGGGCGGGCATGAATTCCACCAAAAGCGGGAATCTGATGGTGGGCTTCGCCCGCCTTTGCTTCCCCATCACCGCCGCAAGCAAATGCTGGCGATCATTGTCACCGATAGAGCCAAACCTGTTGCTGACCGAATCATGACTGACCTGAGACGCGGCGTGACCTCTATGCCGGGGATGGGAATGTACACTGGGCAGGAGCGTTCCATCTTGATTTGCGCGTTGACCGTCACCGAAGTCCACAACCTGAAAGTGGCTGTGGCAAGGGAAGACCCGCAAGCCTTTGTGATTGTCTCCCCTGCGCAGGAAGTGTTGGGACGCGGCTTTACTCCGCTGGCAGGACGGTCTTGAGGCGTTTTTATCTCTTTTATTTCTTCGAAACGGGATTGTCTCAACCGATTTAATTGAAATACTGGAAATTACACCCGCGCTGATATATAATTTAATTCGAAGTTTCCGTTGAAAAGCAGAATAATTATTGAAATAAAGGCTCAGTTATGATAAAAAATTCACAGAACCTTATGCTGGATGATCTGGATAAATCCCTGCTTCGCGCCTTGCAATCTGATGGACGCCTGAGTAATGTGGAACTGGCGCGCATGATCAACCTTTCGCCGCCCGCAACACATACTCGAATCAAGCGGCTGGAAAAGGACGGCTACATCCGTCAGTACACAGCCGTTGTTGATCGAGAAAGAGCCGGTTATGACTTGTTGTGTTTTATTCACATCAGCCTGCAAATGCATCAGGTGGAGCAGGTCGAGAAATTTCGCGAAGAAACCCGCAATATGCCGGAAGTGCTGGAATGTCATCACATCACGGGCGAACACGATTACCTGTTGAAGGTGGCTTTGAAAAACCGCAAAGATTTGGAAAAATTCGTCGTGGATAAAATCACCCCAA
>CAILWD010000647.1 GCA_903837815.1 uncultured Chloroflexota bacterium
AGGATCTTATTTTTCACTTTTTGTCAAGCGACTTTGCTACAGCCATGAGAACGCTGGAAACCCGTGGGGGCTTCCAGCGTTTGCAACGTACCCGGCTTACTTTTTCAAGGCATCCCAGCCGGCGTAGTTGGCGGTGTCGCCCAATTCGGCTTCGATGCGCAGGAGTTGATTGTATTTCGCCACGCGGTCCGAGCGGGCGGGAGCGCCGGTCTTGATCTGACCAGTGTTGAGCGCCACAGCCAGGTCGGCGATGGTGGAGTCTTCGGTTTCGCCGGAGCGGTGCGAGGTGACTGCACGCCAGCCGGCGCGGTGGCACATTTCCACGGCTTCGATGGTTTCGGTCAGCGAGCCAATCTGGTTGAGTTTGACCAGCAGGGCGTTGGCGGCTTTGTCTGCAATGCCGCGGCGGACACGCTCGGGGTTGGTCACCAGCAGGTCGTCGCCGACGATCTGGATTTTGTCGCCCAATTTCTTGACCATCAACTGCCAGGATTCCCAGTCATCTTGCGCCAATCCGTCTTCGATGGAAACAATCGGGTAGTCTGTGACCCACTTCGCCCAGAGATCAACCATCTGCTCGCCTGTAAGTTCCTTGCCCTCTTTGCGGAGGTTGTACTTCTTGGTCTTCTCGTCGTAGAGTTCTGAGGCGGCGGGGTCGAGGGCAATGGCGATGTCTTTGCCGCGCCCAGCCTTGAAGCCAGCCTTTTCAACCGCAGCGAGGATAACCTCGATGGCTTCGTTATTCGCCTTGAGCGAGGGGGCGTAGCCGCCTTCATCGCCGACGAGGGTGACGTAGCCTTTTTCCTTTAAAACAGATTTCAGGGCGTGGTAGATTTCTGCGCCCCAGCGCAAGCCTTCGGTGAAGGTCGGCGCACCGAAGGGCATGATCATGAATTCCTGCATGTCGGTGGATTGCCACGCAGTGTGCGCTCCGCCGTTGAGGACGTTCATCATCGGGACGGGGAGAATGTGGGCATACACGCCGCCGATGTAGCGGTAGAGCGGCATCCCGAAGGAATTGGCTGCGGCTTTGGCTGCGGCGAGGCTGACGCCTAAAATGGCGTTTGCGCCCAGTTTGGCTTTGTTCGGGGTTCCGTCCATCGAGAGAAGTTCGGCGTCGAGACCGCGCTGGTCGGCGGCGTCCCAGCCGAAGAGGCTGTCGGCGATTACGCCGTTGACATTTGCCACTGCCTGCGAAACGCCCTTGCCAAGATAGCGTTTCTTGTCGCCGTCGCGCATTTCCAGCGCCTCATGGTCGCCGGTGGATGCTCCCGAAGGGACAATTGCGCGTCCAAATGCGCCGTCCATCAAAACCACTTCCACTTCCACAGTGGGGTTGCCGCGTGAATCAAGAACCTCGAGCGCGGAGATGCTTTCGATTGTTGTATCCATTATTAACTCCTGGGTTTATTGTGAATATCGTATCAAGTATAATCGCATTTTAGGCGGGCGGGTAATTTTGAATTGTCTGAATAAATGTTTTGTGTGGTGGGACCCTGAATCGGCTGAAAGTTGTGCGGGTTTGCTGGCAGGTATGCTAAGAGGCTGACATATTTGTTAGGGGCATGACCTTTGTTTCTCTTGCTTTATTTTTCAGTCTGTGTAAAATAAGCATAATCCTGAAAGACCTTTTCAGGAAATTCAAGAAGAAAGGAGATTCTCGCCATGTTGTTTTCACCCAAGGAAAAAGGTCAGGGTCTTGTTGAATACGCTCTAATTCTCGTTTTGGTTGCCATCGTTGTGATCGCCGCTCTCATGATCCTCGGCCCGATCATCGGCAACGTGTTCAGCAAAGTGAACTCCAGCCTCAGCGGTGTGTAATCCACGCCACTCAGAACAAAGCAAGAAAAAAGCCCCGTCGTGAGATGGGGCTTTTTTTTAACCTATCTTCCTGATCTTTCCTTCGCTGCCTTTAAAAGCCCTACAAATAGTGGGTGCGGATTCATCGGGCGGGATAAGAATTCGGGGTGGAATTGACAGGCGACCATGTAGGGGTGGTCGACAAGTTCGACGATTTCGACCAGCCTGTTGTCGGGGGATAATCCCGAGAAGATCATGCCTTGTTTTTGGAAACTTTCGCGGTAGGCGTTGTTGAACTCGAAGCGGTGGCGATGCCTTTCGTCCACGCGGGAGATGCCGTAGGCGGTGGCGGCTTTCGTTCCTGCTTGCAACAGGCAGGGGTAGAGACCGAGGCGCATTGTGCCGCCCATGTCGGTGATCGAGCGCTGGTCGAGCATCAGGTCGATGACGGGGTGCTTCGTGCTGCGGTCGAATTCGGATGAGTTGGCTTCTTCCAGGTTGAGGACGTGGCGGGCAAAGTCAACGCACATTACTTGCATTCCGAGGCACAAACCGAGATAGGGGATTTTGTTTTCGCGGGCGTAACGCGCCGCAAGAATTTTGCCTTCGATGCCGCGCGAGCCAAATCCGCCGGGGACAAGCACCGCATCGGCTTGTCTGACTACATCCCAGCCTTTTTCCTTTTCGAGGTCGGTGGAATGTACCCAGCCGATTTCCACTTCCACATCGTTTGCCAGCGCGGCGTGTTTGAGCGCCTCGCGGACAGACATGTACGCATCCTGTAACTCGACGTACTTGCCGACCAGCGCCACCTTCAGTGAAGGCTTCGGCTTGCGGACATGCTCGACCAGCCGTTCCCACGGTTGCATATCCGGCTGGCGTTCTGCCTTCATACCCAGTTTGTTCAGCACCAGTTCGCCGACTCCCATCTTTTCCAAAATCAAGGGGACTTCGTAAAGCACGTCCGCTGTTTTCATGGGGATGACCGAGTCTTTGTCCACATCGCAGAAGAGGGCGATTTTGTCACATAGCCCCCTGTCCACTTCCTGGTCGGCGCGGGCGATGATGAGGTTGGGTGAGATGCCGATGGAGCGCAGCGCGGCGACGGAATGCTGTGTGGGCTTGGTTTTGATTTCGCCCGTGGCGCCGATGGTTGGCAGCCAGGTGACGTGGACGAAGAGGCAGTTCTCGCGCCCCACTTCGTTGCGGAGTTGGCGTAACGCCTCCAAAAACGGCTGAGACTCGATGTCTCCCACTGTCCCGCCGACTTCGAGGATCACAATCTCTGCGCCCGTTTCTTTCGAGACGAGACCGATGCGGCGTTTGATTTCGTTGGTGATATGCGGGATGACCTGGATGGTTCCGCCGAGATAATCGCCGCGCCTTTCCTTGGCGATGGTTTCGGCATAGACCTGACCCGTTGTGAAATTACTGACCCGTGTCAGGCGGTTGTCGATGAACCTTTCGTAGTGACCCAAATCGAGGTCGGTCTCTGCGCCATCGTCCAGCACATACACTTCTCCGTGCTGGTACGGCGACATCGTACCGGGGTCTACGTTGATGTACGGGTCGAGTTTTTGTACTGCCACCTTGAATCCGCGTTCCTTGAGCAGAAGCCCAAGCGCGGCGGCGGTCACGCCTTTGCCGACGGATGAGACAACACCGCCAGTGAAGAATAAATATTTTGTAGTCATATAAAAGCCTCTCTATGATTCGCCCTGAGCGCAGTTGATGGGCTGTTCTTTATGGTCGTTGTCCTTCGGCTTCGCTCAGGACATGGTTGATACAAAGATAATGGGGAGGGCGTTTTAGCCCTCCCCATTTGGGGTTGCGAATTCTTTTGGCGAGGAAACTTCTTTTTGCTCATCCAATCAACTTGGTTAAATCTTCAGCCGCGCGGCGCATCTCCAAAAAGATCATGCCGAGTTTCGCATCTGGACGGGTCATGGCGGTCAGCACGGCTTCTTCGCCGATGGCGGTCAGTACGATGGCGCCTTTGTTTCCTTTGATGAAAACCTGTTCCAAACCGCCGCGTCCCAGTTCGCCCGAAATGCGTTCGCCAAGACTAAGCATGGCAGCAGACATGGCTGAAACGCGATCTTCTTCCACGCCCTGTTGAAGGGCGGAGGCCATGATTAGGCCGTCCACAGAAACGACGGCGGAGGCTTCTATGTCAGTTGCGGCTGCCTGTAACGTGCGGAGGCGTTCCACCATCTGCTCTGAACGGGATTTTGCCATAACTTGATCTCCTAATAAGCGGGCTGCCCCGCCGTGTGATTGTTTGGATGTTCTGAGTTTACCAGAAAATTAAATATTCGAGAATTGTCGGCGCATTTCAATTCCGAAATTTGTATGATGTCACCTTTTTGGAAGTCTTGGAGCATAAAAAATGCCCCTCTCTGATACACAGGAGGAGCATTTTTGTATTCGGTCACAGGTTTTTCAATTTGTTGTTCTGTGATGGCTGGAGAGGAAATTCCCGTTACCTGACAATCACCTGGTCCAGCGAATTGTGCGTGTACCTTCTGTTGGTGGATACCAGTTTGAGGGTATGGTTGCCGTAGGTCAATTGGATCGGGCTATCCCAGCGTAGTTGATATTTTGTTCTGGCTCTTTGTTGATTGATTGCACCAATGTAGATATCATCCACATAGACATCCATTTTTCTGTAGTTTGGGTCACCGGTGTAGATGATGCTGAATGATTGTCCGGTGAAATTTAGCGTTATCGAAGTGCGCCTGTCGTTGGATACTTTATACGAGCCGTTATAGGCTTGTGGGCTGGTCGTGTCGCTCCATCCCGGTGAGTAGACGAGTGCGCTGTCTGTATCGTCGTAAATCACCTCTGAAATCACCTGACTGGTTGCGGTTGGCACTTCTGCGCTCGGGGTGAAAGCAGGGGATGGTGTGACAGGCATGGCAGTTGCAGTGGGCAATTCGGCAGTTAATGTGGGAGTGGGAGACGGCATGATTGGCGTTGCAGTTGGAGTCGCAGTCGGCAGTTCGGCAGTCAGGGTTGGTGTGGGAGACGGCATGATTGGCGTTGCACTTGGAGTTGCCGTTGGATTGACAATTGTCGGGGTGGTCGTAGTAGATATTACGACAGGAGTTGGGGTTGAAACAATCGGGGGCTGGGTACTGCCGCTATACTCAATTGCTCCAATGTCGACACGGGTAACTGTTGTCACCTGCCCAGGGTTGACGGTATCGCCGCGGTCTATTGCGGGGGAAGAAGGCAGGAGGGTGAATACTCCGCCAGGAGCGTTGGAAAATAGAGGATCGGCTTGAATGGATGCCTGATCGCCTCCCGATGGGTTGTCAAGCCTGTTGCCAGAAGCGGAATAGAAAGCAGCCAGCGACGAGTAGGCGGCATAGTCATAAAAAACTTTGGCAGACCCGCCGTCGGAAAACCACAAATTGTTATGCGATACCGCCGAATATGCGCCAGCCGCGAAATTGCCGCGTATATTGTTGTAGCCGATGTTATTAATAAAAGTAGATGGCGCGCATGGCGATTCTTTCCATCCATCTTCAAACCCAAAGTTGTTGTTGTTGAAGGCTACGTTGTTGTAATAGGTATTGCCGCCCGTTCCATTGGCGTCGAATCCATTGAGTTTATTCCCATAGGCAAGGTTTTGCTTCACAAAATTGTATCCCCCTGTGACGCCGCCGCCCAGCTTAAAGCCATTCCCGTCGCCGGGGCCGGTTTGTCCATAGGAAATATTTCCAATAATAATATTGTGAGAACTGTTCCATGTGTCGATTCCATCGTCAGAGTTGTTGTGGACGACATTGTTCATGATCAGGGTGTTTTTTGTACCGGAACCTTCCAGCTTAATACCGTCTCCGTCCCCGCCTCCCAGCACATTGCCATAAGATTCATTTCCAACAACTTCATTCCCGGTAATCCCGTTGGGGCTGTTGGCGGTGTGAGAGATTACCACGATGCCGCTTAAATAATTTTTGTAGACTTTGTTGTTCAGAACCTTGTTATTGGAGCCATTCTCAATCGTTATGCCCGTGGCGTTGACGCCAGTATTGTCATGCACCACGTTATTTTCGATGATATTGTAGGCGGGACTTGCACCAGACCCCTGGGTCACATGAATCCCGGCGCCATAACTGCCAGTAGCGCCGGTTATTTCCAACCCATACACCCTGACATACGAAACGCCTCTAAGTTGAATGACATCGTAGCCGCCGCTGACGATTGCTTTCTCGCCGGCATACGAGGAAATTGTGATATACCCGGAATTCGTACCGGATTTCGTGACTGTGAATCCGGGATACGTGGCCGCCCTCAAAAATATCCCCTCGCCAGGTTGAGCCAGCGCGAGCCCTCGTGCTATCGTACAAAGCGGCTGCTCTAACGTTCCCGACCAGCTGTCGTTGCAACCCTTACCGCCAACATTTCCCTTGTCCACGATGTAACTTTTAGTGACCGTCCATGACTCTCCAAAAGCAACCTGATCGCGCACAGGTGAAGCTCCTGCATTGCGGTAAGTGCCAAGCATCAATGTAAGCGCCATGATGGCATATATAAAGTGACGCATTATTTTGTTCATAGTATCTCCTAATAAACAGCCAGCAGACAAAACATAAAATCCTCTTTCAAATTTTCGCTCCTGGCGACTGCTGGATTTTTCATTTTGATTTTGCTGTTGAAATCGATGGCAACGATATATTTGCCTGTATAAAGATTAACACAGCGGCTTTTCTTACTGGATGCCCGGAGATAGGACTTGTGTACTAAGCCCCCCTACATTTCTGCAAGTTTGAAATTTGACTTTGCATTTACGCAAGGCAACGACAAACAATCGACCCGCCAGCGATAGATATTCTAGCCGTTTTGCTTTCGATTTGACCCGCCTCTGCCTTCATGTTAAACTTACCAATTGCCATGTTCAAGCATTTTCTGATTCCCCTTATTATTTTTCTTGCCCAAGCCCCCACTGTTTCGATTGCCTCTCCCCAGCCGGGCGACGTTTTGCGTGGACAGGTGGAGATCGTGGGAAATATGGACATTCCGAACTTTGCCTCCGCCGAACTTGCCTTTTCCTATGCGGACTCCGCTGAATCCTGGTTCACCATCCAGACCTTTCCCCAGCCCGCAAAGGAGCCTGTCCTCGCCGTCTGGGACACCGCCTCAATCACTGACAATGACTATATTTTGCACCTGCGGGTGACTTTACAGGATGGAACCGTGCAAGACGCGGTGGTCTCCGATTTGAAGATCCGCAATGATGCGCCGCTTCTCACGCCATCCCCGTCCCCTGTTTTTCCCTCCCGTCTTTCTACTCCGCTACCGGTGCAGACAGTTCAACTCGTCACCGTCTTGCCGACCTTCCCATCGCCCACGTCTCTACCCGCCAATCCCGTCTCGGTGACTTCCTCTTTAATCTATTCCAATTTTGCGCGCGGCGCTTTGATCACCCTCGTCTTGTTTGCCTTTTTCTCGTTGATCCTTCGCCTTCGCAGGAATTAATTACCAATCGCCAATTACCATGACAGACACCTTCCTTATTATCGGACTGGGCAACCCAGGACGCGAATACAAAGACACCCGACACAACATCGGCTTCATGCTGATTGACCGAATTGCCGTGCGCCTGAACGCGCAGGGCATGAGACTGCAATCGAAAGCCATTGTCACTTCTGGGCTGTATCAGGAGCGGAAGATTATCCTTGCCAAGCCGCAGACTTACATGAATCTTTCGGGGCAATCGGTGCAGGGACTCTTGAATTTCTACAAACTGCCGATGGAAAACCTGATCGTCGCCCACGATGACCTTGACCTGCCCCTCGGTATCATCCGCATCCGAGCCAGCGGCGGACCTGGCGGTCAGCGCGGCATGGCTTCGACCATCGAGCAACTCGGCACAAAAGATTTTCCGCGCCTGCGCCTCGGCATTGGACGTCCGCCTGGGCGCATGGATCCGAAGGATTATGTCTTGCAAAATTTCTCGAAGGATGACATGAGCCTCCTGCCCGATGTGTTGGAACGCGCCTCCGACGCCGTCTTTGAGTTTGTGATGAAGGGGCTGAACGCGGCGATGAATAAGTTCAATGGCGATATGAAAGAAGCGTGATGCGTGTTTCGTAGTGACTGAGATAAAAACTCGGTGAAAGCGGATTTGGCGCAGTCTACAAAGTATGGGACGATAATTTGCAGCGGTTTTGCGCCATCTCAACCTGTATAACTCTTGCCTGTTCATTCTTTTTCCTGTATCCTTGACGCAGTTTGTTGTTGGAGAAAATCCAAGACCTGACAGGTTTTACCGTGATGCGAGTCGATTCGGATTCCGTGAATCAAGTCGTGCTGGTTGATTGGAACTCTGTGAAAACCTGTCAGGTGTGTACACAATAACCAGCGGGGAAAAACTCATGTCTCTACCCTAAACGCTGTCGCATCGAAACCAAACTTGGACAAGGCGGATTCGGCGCGGTCATATCAGGCTATGGATACCCGCCTGAATGTGACTTGCGCCATCAAGGAAAAGTCGCAAGTGAGCGCCAAATCGCTTATGCTATACTTAACTTATGGACGAAAATAACCTACCCCGCATGGATAAAACTGTTTTTTCAGTTGTTTCATTGGAAGAGGCTGACAACGACGAGATGGAATTTTGGCTTTCCAAAACGCCTTATGAACGACTTGACGCGCTGGAAACTTTGAGGCAAATTTTCTATGGCTACAATCCGACTACCATCCGATTTCAAAGACTTTTTGAAATTGCTGAAAGAACATGATGTTCGCTACTTGTTGATTGGCGGCTACGCGGTTGGGTATCACGGATATATCCGCGCCACTGGCGACATGGATATATGGATTGCTATTCACCCCGACAATGCTCATAAAATAGTTGCTGTTTTGAAATCTTTTGGATTCGACCATCCCGACCTGAATGAAAACTTGTTTTTACAGGAAAATAAAATTCTCCGTATGGGCGTGCCTCCCATGAGATTGGAGTTAACCACATCCATTTCAGGCGTTGAGTTTGACGAGTGTTACCAGACGCGGGTTGTGGATAATCTGGATGGGATTGAAGTCAACTTGATTGATTTGGAAAATCTTAAGAAAAATAAAAAGGCAAGCGGCAGGTTGAAAGATTTGACGGATTATAAGAAATTGTCTTCATGAAGTACCGAGACTTCGGATGTCGGAAACTCACCCCAGCGGGGAAATTACCCAATGACCCTACCCCTCAATTCCATTCTCGAAAAACGCTATCGCATCGAAACCAAACTTGGACAAGGCGGATTCGGCGCGGTCTATCAGGCTACCGATACCCGCCTGAATGTGACTTGCGCCATCAAGGAAAACCTGCGGACTTCGGAAGACGCCGCCCGCCAGTTCAAGCGCGAGGCGGAAATTCTGGCTGCGTGCGGGGACATGCTATAATCGCTTCATAGCAGAGAGAAACTATGCACGCACTCGATTTTTGGAAGGTGACCATCATGGA
>CAILWD010000648.1 GCA_903837815.1 uncultured Chloroflexota bacterium
GATAAAGTTTGCTGATTACCGCAGTCTTCGCCGTCCTGGATGCGTACAAGCCAGCCATGAGACCCGCGCCCCCCGCTCCGACCACGACCACGTCAAATTGATGAGTTTTTGCCATGAATTACTCCTGAGAAAAAACCTGTGAAACGCGAAGAGCGCAAAGTTTTATGTATTTCTTAGCGTTCTTGGCGTGCTTGGCGGTAAATTTTTTACGAAGTCCAGAGCACGTACACGCCGATGATGGTGACCGATGCCAGCATTACCATGCTCAGCAGGCGGACAATTTTTCTGCCGGTTGCGCCCGCGATGTAATCGTCAGCGATGACCACCAACCCGTGGACGCCATGTGCGGAGGCGACAAAGAGCAGGAAGCTTGCAGCCGCCCGCCAAAAGTACGTCGCCCAGGGAGCAAGGTCGGGGATGTCGGTGCTTTGGACGTGGGTCGAATTCGGCATGAACGCCCAGCGCATCACGTCAGCGAAATTCATCTGGTTGCGCGCGCCCATCACCAATCCACCGATCAAAGCAAAGAGGATGAGGGCATACATCGCCAGCGCGGAAAGGCGCGTGAAGTACCACATCAGGGTTTCGAAATTCATGCCGCGCTTGGAAAGGGGTAAAGTTCTCGATTTGGTCATGTCAGCCTCCCAATGCGGTCATGAGGATGACCAGAGCGGAGATGCCAAAGACCGGCAGGAAGATTGCCCACTCGATCCAGATGGCTTCGCGGTGATGTTCGATCAACTTCGGGAAGAGGTCGAGGAGGGTAATCCGCAATCCGTTGATGGCATGGAACAGGGCGCAGAAAAAGATGAAAATCTGGAACGCCCAATGTTTGTAAACATCATTCAGGAAAGTCCCGACGCTGCCGCCCAAAAACGATACAAGAATATGCATGGTGACGAAGATGCCCATGCCCAGTCCCCCAATCCGGTGCAGGATAAAGGTCAGGTATGGTCCCTGTCCCTTGTACCGCAAGCCTGTCCACAGGCTGACGTTTCTGCTTAAGCCCATCTATGCCTCCTCGAAAAAAATTGAATTGGGAGATTGTCGAAAATCGCCCGTCGGTTATCTTTCCAGAAACAGTTGTAAAACCTTGCAGACTGCAAAACGCATTTTACTCTTTTTAAGTTGAAAGGCAAAAAACAGATTCCCCCATGCGCGGAAGTATGTTCTCTTTTTCACAAGGGGAGTGAACCATCGCGATGATTATCACATAGAGAAGATTGACAAGAAAGTGACAATCATCCTGCTTATTTCGTTTCAGCCTTCCTATAATAAAGCGGACAAAGACCTTTATAATCCAATTTGAAATACCAGCCTGTAGTTTTTTGTTTTCAGCCCTGAGCGGAGTGACGAGCAATAGCGAGGAACGAAGTTATAGGGCAGTTTGGCGTCAAAAGGAAATTGCGTCCTGCCACCATACATCAGGGCGAATGCAAAATTTCAGGAGGCTTACATGTCTGGTTCGCATGAAATGTCCCGTCGTGACTTCATCAAGGTCACAACTGGAATCGTAGGCGGGGTGATCGGGGCGGCGATCGGCTTGCCGACCATTTTTTATTTGATCGACCCGGCGTTGAAGGAGGGCGGAAAGGATATTTGGGTCTCCATTGGGAAATTCGAAGATATGCAGGCCGGCGTGCCTTATCCGTTCTCCTTCACCCGTGTGCAGGTCAACGGCTGGGAGCGGACATCCAGTTCGTTCGGCGGCTTTGCCATTCGCAAATCGGACAAGTACGAAGACCTGGTCATCCTCAACAGCCGCTGTACGCATCTTTCCTGCACCGTCAACTGGAATGAGCAAGGAAAGGTATTTCTCTGCCCATGCCACGACGCGTCTTTCGGCGTCGAAGGCGAAGTGATCGATGGGCCTCCTCCGCGCCCATTGGACAGATTCACCGACTTCCGCATGACCGAAGACGGGCAAATCGAAATTCTCTCCAAGGCAGGCTAACATGTGGAAAAAAGTTTACGAATGGCTCGATGAACGTCTCGGCTTGGGCGATATGTATGTCAACCTGCTCGACCGCCCCGAACCGCGCGGTAACTGGTGGAATACTCTCGGCTCGGCAAGCCTGTTTCTCTTCGTCATGCAAGGCTTGACCGGCATCTTCCTCACTGTTTATTACACTCCCTCCCCTGACCACGCGTACGACTCCGTCCAGTACATTATGGAAGGTGTGGCGTTTGGCTGGCTGATTCGCGGTATCCATCACTGGGGCGCGACGTTGATGGTTCTTGTCGTCTTCATTCACCTGCTGCGGGTCTTCTTCACCGCTTCGTTCAAATATCCCCGCGAGTTGACCTGGCTCATCGGCATCGGTTTGCTCATCATGACTCTGGGCATGGGCTTCACCGGCTACCTGCTCCCCTGGAACCAGCGCGCCTTCTGGGCGACCACCGTCGGAACGCAGATTGCAGGCAGCGTGCCCTTCATCGGCGAGTTCGTCCTCAAAGCCCTGCGCGGCGGACCCGACCTGAGCGCGCTCACCCTGCAAAGGTTTTTCTCCGCCCACATTTGGATGCTCCCTCTCCTGCTGGCTGGTTTGATCGGAATTCACCTGTTCCTCATCATCAAACACGGCGAGTCGCACTTCCCGTCGAAAGAGGATTAAGAAAGCGTATGTCGTTGCGAGGGCGCTCTCGCTCTTCGCCCGAAGCAACCTCCTCATAATAGGAGATTGCTTCGTCGGGGAGAACACCCTTCTCGCAATGACGATGGAGTCATTATGAACGACGAAATTAAACAAAAAATCAACGCACGCTACGAGCGCGAACTCAACAAGGGCGAACGCTTCTGGCCCGACAGCATCTACAAAGACCTGATCGTTTCGCTGGGAATCTTCGTCCTGCTGATCATTCTTGCCACCTTCGTTGGCGTTCCTGTCGAGCCCAAAGCCGACCCCAGCGACACCTCGTACGTCCCGCGCCCGGAGTGGTACTTCCTCTTCCTCTTCAAGGTCCTTGCCATCTACGGGCAGATTCCCGTCCTCGGCAAGATCGAGTGGCTTGCCACTGTCCTCATCCCCGGCGTGGCGGTTGGGCTTCTCACCCTTTTGCCCTTCGTCGAAAAACGTCCCGACCGTCACTATGTCAAGCGCATTCTGCCCATTTCGATCATGGCCATCATGGTCGTCGGCATTGTGCTGTTGACCTTGACCTCGGAAGTGCCGACCGTCGCCGCTGACGGGTCGAAACTGCTCGGGATTTTGCAAGCCATCTCCGGGTTGGTCATCCCGACCCTTGCCTACATCGCGCTGGTGGTGATGTCCTACGCGTTCAACTCGCCCACCCGCACAATGGTCTGGACGACGGTTCTGGCTTCGGTCGCGATGATTCTTGTCTCAGGGACGGTTTTGGCGCTGCATCCCAAAGCCGCAGCCGAAGAGGTTGAAGTCGCTACGACGCTGGTTGACCAGATCGTGGCAGGACAGGATTTGTACGCCGTCCACTGCACCGAATGTCACGGCGACGACGGCTCGGTGGCGATTATCGAAGGCGTGGAAGGACTCGAAGGCGAAGAGATCACGCCCATCAACAGCAAGGACGTGCTCTACACGATCACCGACTCTGCCATGTATGAAGTCATCGCCTACGGACGTCCGAACGCGGGTATGACCCCGTTTGGCAAAGCCTACGGCGGCGAACTTTCGCGGGGCGAGATCGATTACATGATTACCTACATGCGCTACATGTGGGATGACCGTTTCGAAGCGCCCGAAATCAAGCCGCTTTATCCGCCGCTTGCCGAGGGCGAAGTTCCCTCGTATGAAGTCCACATTGCGCCGATTGCCAAGCGTTATTGCGTCTCTTGTCA
>CAILWD010000649.1 GCA_903837815.1 uncultured Chloroflexota bacterium
CGCCAGCATGGACTCATCTTGCGCCATGTGCGCCACGATGCGAAGTTCGATCTGCGAGTAATCCACCGAAAGTAAAACGTTACCCTTGCCGGCGATGAAGCCGTTTCGTACGCGGCGTGCATCCCTTCGAAGGAAAACTTGGCAGCCTCTTTGTTGTTGAGCGGTCCGTTCCAGACCGTACACATCGAAGCGCCGCGCCCGATCAGGAAGAGTTCATTGAAATCACCCAGCATGGAATCCAACTCGCGCACGCGGGCGTCCCAATCTGCAAGCCAGGCTTCCATCGCATCCGCCGCGGTGCGCATTTCTGAAATTACGGCGTCGAGGTTTCCACCCGCAAGTTGAACAGCGGCAAGCAGGTTGACGGCCATCATGTTGGTGTATGTCTTTGTGCTGACGATATCTTCTTTTCCTGCATGAATGGGAATGCAGATGTCGGCGCGTTCAGCCATCGGGCTGGAACCATCGTTGACGCATGTCAGCAAACAGGCTGGGGCGTGGGGGAGTTTTTCGAGCAGGCGCACAGGCTCGGCGCTGCGTCCCGATTGGGAGTTCAGCCAAAGCAGGGTGCGCGGGCTGATTGTCTCCGCAAAAGAGTGAAGCAGTTCCGCCGCGTTGACCAGTTGAACAGGTACAGGCTGCTTTGAAAGTTCGATAAAAGCAGGATATGCCGCGTTGTAGGAAGATCCCATGCCGCTGATGATGACACGGTCAAAATCGGAGAGTTTGGTTTTTTCGAGCGCTGAAGTTGAATATTTGTCCAGGGCATCGCGCAAGGCTGCGGGCTGGGAAAGGATGTCTTGAATATATTGGTTCATGAGTTTTTTGCCACCCAACAGGCGACGCCAATGACGCCCGCATTATCTCCAAGTTGTGATTGGACAACCTCAACCTGGTCAACTGGCATGACGGTCACTCGCTCGCGAATAGTGCGGCGGATGGGAGCCAGCAACAGGTCTCCTGCCCGCGATACGCCACCGGCAATGACAATGCGGCGCGGTCCGAGGGCAACGCACATATTTGCCGCTGCAATGCCGATGTAAAGCCCTGCCCTTTCGTAAATATCTTTTGCAATTTCATCGTCATCCAAAGCCGCCTTGGCGATCAACTCCGGGGTAATGCGGTTCAGGTCATACTCGCAGAGTTCGCTGATGCGGGTGGTGAGTCCCTGTGCAACGGCTTTCATTCCCATTGCCGCAATGGCTGGAGCGGAGGCATACGCTTCGAGACAGCCATAATTTCCACAGCCGCAGCGGGGACCGTTGAAGTCGATGGTCGTGTGCCCGATTTCGCCGCCTGTACCGCCAATTCCAAGGTGAAGCTGACCGTTGACCACCAATCCGCCGCCGACGCCGGTGCCGATGGCAAAGACAGCCACCGTATCCACGCCGCGCCCCGCACCAAAACTCCACTCTCCGTAAGTGATCGAGCGGACATCGTTGAGCAGGGCAGTGGGAAGTCCAGTTAATTTCGTGATCGTATCCCGCAAGGGAACGTGGGGCCAGGTACCGGGAAGGTTGGGAAGAAAGAGCGTCTCGCCTTTTTCTAAATCCAGCACGCCGGGGACACCGATGCCGATACCGCCGATGTCTTCTTTTTTCAACCCTGCCGATTCAATGACTTGCAGAAAAAGATTACCCATGCGCCGCATGACGGCGTCGTGACCTTCGCGGGCAAGGGTGGGAATGCTCATCTGATATATGACCGAGGCATTTTCCACGTCGACGATGGCGGCGCGAAGGTTGGTTCCGCCGAGGTCGCAGCCGATATATTTTTTCATAAATGAACCTTTATAAATTCACCCCTTCCCAACAGGTGAGAGAGGGGTGAGATGGACTTCGCCCTGAGCGCAGTCGAAGGGCTTTTCAAAGTAATCGTGCTTCGACTTCGCTCAGCACGGAGTAGCTTTTAATGAATATACGGCTTCAGCACGTCACGCGAGAGATAGAATCCGCGCTTGACCAGTTCTTCATCGCCTTCAAAGACGCGGTCTTCGTGTTCGATGCTGACAACGTAATCGTAGCGGGCGGCGGTGAGGGCGGCGAAGAACTTGCGCCAATCCATGTCACCGAGACCGGGCAGGCGCGGAATCTGCCAGCCCATGCCCTGCGAAAGCACGCCGTTGTTATAAAGCCCTTCGAGATCAATGTGCAAATCCTTGGCGTGGACGTGGAATATCTTGGAGCCAAACTCGCGGATCACACGCTCGTAATCGATCATTTGCAAGACGAGATGCGACGGGTCGAGGTTGAGTCCAAAATTGTCGTCGGGGATGATTTCCCACATCTTGCGCCAGATGGCGGGTGTGCTGGCGAGGTTATTGCCGCCAGGCCATTCGTCGTAGGAGAAAATCATCGGGCAGTTTTCGATGGCAATTTTCACGCCGTGATCTTTGGCAAACTTCACAATGGGCGGCCAGATTTTTGCATAGTCTTCAAAGTTTTGCAGGACGGTCTTGTTTTTGTCCTTGCCGACGAAGGTTCCGACCACTGGCGCTTCCAAAAGCGCCGCGCCTTCGATGACCTTCTTCAGGTGGGCAATGACCGTTTCGCGGTGATCCGCATCCGGGTGGAGGGGGTTGGGGTAATACGCCAGCGAGGAAATCGTCAGCCCGTAGCCGTCCAGCATCTTGCGAATTTCCTTCGCCTTGGGTTTATCCAGCGTGGTCACATCGATATGTGTCACGCCCGCATAACGGCGTGCGGCTTTTTCAAAGGGCCAGCAGGCGATTTCGATGGCTTGAAAGCCGCTCTCCGCGCCCCATTTGGCGGCTTGTTCGAGTGTGTTGCCGGGTAATGCGGCAGTTAAAAATCCGAGTTTCATTTGTGCCTCCTATTCGATGTGTCATTCTGAGCGAAGCGAAGAATCTTGACGATGATGTTAGAGACCCTTCACTTCGTTCAGGGTGACACAAAATTATTAGACCTCCACCCAGGTCTTCTCGCGCGCGCTGCGTTCGATGGCTTCGCAAAGCAACATTTCATAATGACCATCGGCGAATGTGGGGAAGTCGGGTGTGCGGCTGAAATCGCCAGCCATGATGTAGTTGTAGACCTTGCCGTAAAGTTGCTTGAAGGTATCGGGGAATCCTTCGTTGTGACCGCCCGGATAGGATGTGACCGAACGGGCTTCGGGCGACAAAAGCGACGGGTCTTTCATCAGCGTTTGGTTGGGCGCTGTCCGATGACCGACCCACAACTCGTTGGGTCTTTCTGAATCCCAGCCGAGCGATGACTTGGAACCGTTGATTTCGTAGAAGAGGCGGTTCTTGCGCCCCGATGAAACCTGCGAGACAGTCAGAACGCCGCGCGTTCCGTTTTCATAATGAAGCAGAATCGTGGCGTAATCTTCAGTGTGGATGGGCTGGTCGATGTAATCTTCGGGCGTGAGGATTTTTCCC
>CAILWD010000650.1 GCA_903837815.1 uncultured Chloroflexota bacterium
ACGCCGACGACGCCGACCCGCAGACCGCCGACGGGCTGGCTTCGGCTTGGGCGACGGCTTTTGTCTCCGAGGTTCAAGCGCAAATCGAGGCGGGGAACATCAATGAGTTCGTGAAACTCGAAGCCACGCAGGCGAAGAACCTTCCCAAAGAACGCAGCATCCCCCTCAGCGGATATTTGCTCGCCGGCTCGGTTGGCTTTCTCACCGTTACAGTTTTTATTGTGCTGTTTGTAAAACCGAAATCGGAGTCCAACGTCTCCTGACGTTGGAAAAGTTTTATGCGAGGCAAAGATATAAAAATCCAAAGTCAGGAGACTTTGGACTCCATGCGCGAAATCATCCGCATCCTATGGGGCGCGACTTTGCTGACCCTGCCCGTGACCAGCTTCCGCTGGTTTCCGTTCATGGGCGAGGGGACGTATGTGCGCCCGCTGGCTTTGTACCCGCTGGCGGTGTTGATTCCGCTGTTGCTGGTTCAGTGGCGGCGCAGGAAGGTCAAACTCAACTGGGCGGGGGCGTTGATTCCGCTTGGGGCGTTGACTCTGTTCCTCGTCGCGGCAACCAGCTTCGGGCTGGTCATCGACCCCATCCCGTTGCGGGGACAAACTTATTCGGGTCGCTCCATCCGCGCGTTGGTCACCCTTTTCATCGGCATTGCATTTTTCATCTCCGCCGTGTGGATGAACAAGGATGAAGATGATCTCCGCTTCACCGTGCGTTGGCTGTTGGCGGGTTTGTGCCTCGACCTGGCGTGGAGCGGCTTGCAAGCGGTAACGTTTTACACGGGTTTGCTGGATAAGGAGATGGTGACGCATTGGCAGCGAGCTTTTTCGATGCGCGAACTGGTGCGGACGAACCGCATTTCGGGGCTGGCATACGAACCTGCCTGGCTGGCGGGACAACTTGCCACGACCTTCATCCCGTTTTTGTTTGCCGCCGTGTTGACCAACTTTAGAATCTCGCGCTTCAAGTGGCTGGAGCCGATTCTGCTTGGGCTGTCGCTGTTGGTTGTGCTGGCGACCTACTCTCGCGGCGGGTTGCTGACCACGCTGGCGGCGGCGGGCTTGACCTTTTTGCTCTTTGGCTTCGACTTCATCCGCGCTGCGTGGAAGTGGTTTGCAGGCGGCTTTCGCGGGCGGGCGCTGGATGTGCTGTTCCGCCTCGGCATGGCTGCCGCTGTGATCGCTGTCTTTGCAGGCGCGTTTCTTTTCCTCAGCCAAAAGAATTTCTTCCGCCGCATGTGGGAGACAGATGCCGAAAACCTGACCGAATACCTGGTGGATATCAACGCGGGCGCGCGCGGCGCATACACTGCCGGGGCTTTGTCTGCCTTCGAAGATTACCCGCTGACCGGAGTTGGGCTGGGCGCAAGCGGATTCTTCATTTACCAAAATTTGCCCGACTGGTCGCTGACCACTGTTCCCGAAATCGCCAAGCAGATGAACCCCGAAAACCGCCTGTATCCGAATCCGAAGAATCTCTACGTCCGCCTGCTGGCTGAGACGGGGCTGATCGGTTTCTTTTTATTCATTGCATTTCAGTTCCATGTTCTCGGAGATATGTTAAACTTGCTCCGCCGCCAGGAACCCTGGGCGCGGTTTGCCGCAGTCGCCGGGGTGTTTTCGTGGCTGGCAATCGCATTTTATAATTTCACACAAGATTCACTCACCACACCAAACATCTGGCTCGTGCCGGGGATATTGGCGGGGCTGTCTCTTAGTTCATCGTACAAGGAAGTCAAATGATTGTTCTCTCTGTTGGAATGCCCCGCGCGGGCTCGGGCTGGCACTACAACCTTATCCACGATTTAATGGAGACCGCAGGCTATGTGGATGCGCGTGAAATCCGCGAACGGTATCGGCTGCAAAGCATTTTGACCGAAGTCAACTGCAATATCGGCGTGCTTTCGGCGCGGCGGCTTGGCATGGTGACTTTGCCGGGGTTGCTGAATAATTTCGTTATCAAAGCCCATGCAGGACCTTCGTCCTCTTCGCGCCTGCTGACCGGGTTGGGAATGCTCAAAATCACCTACATCTATCGCGACCCGCGCGACGCCATGCTTTCGGCGTATGACTTCGGTCAGCGGGCTTTGACAAAGGGACGCCCTAACGCCTTCTCGCATCTCTCCGACTTCGACAAGAGCGTCGACTTCATGATGGAGTACGTCCACGTTTGGGAAAAGTGGATGGAAGAGAAGAACGTGTTGATTGCCCGCTACGAAGACCTGCTGACAAACTACGAAGTCGAATCTGCCAAGTTGGCAGACTATCTCAAGTTGGACAGGACCAGCCCGCAGGTTGCGGCTGTGATCGAAAAATATCGTCCGGGCGCGGCGGAGGGTCAGCAGGGTCTCCATTTTTACAAGGGCAAGATCGGTCGCTTTCGCGAAGCCTACGCCGAAGACCAGAAATCAATTTTGGCGCAAAAATTAAACCCATACTTGACTCGTATGGGGTATGATGAATAAGGTGTAATCCGTTTGTAAGTCGCCTCCTCCAGCAACTTCGTTATCATAGGAAAATTATGTTGCGTAAATTCGATACACCCTATGTGGCAGACTGGTTTGCCATATCATTAAGATGGGTCGTGCTGGTGGGACTGATCGTTTCACTTGGACTGGGGGAGCGGCTTGATTTATCCACTTCCTGGCCCCTGGGGCTGCTGATTGCATGGAACCTTGTGATGACCGCGTTTGCGGGCATGAACATGCGTATTCCATATCACCGACTCGTCATTATGTTTGTAGACCTTGTCCTCGTGGGCGCTTTTTTCGAGACACAAGGCGGGCTGAGAGGTCCTGCCGCCTGGACGGGGCTGCTGCCAATCCTCACTGGTTCGATCTATTTTGAACTCATCGGCGCAATGTTCTCTGCGGTCCTGTTTGCAGTATTGGTAATTTTTATGGGAATGCAGACAGAAGGGGAACTGCTCTTCGCTTCGATTTTTGCCGCCACCCTGATCATTCTTGGGCTTGGATTTGGCTTTCTTGGACAGCGCCTGATCTCCCATATTAGAATAAATCGCAAATTGTGGGTGGACACGGAAGAAAAGAAAAGAGCCATGCAGGCAGAGCGAATGCGCGCCATCTATGAGTTGACCACCACCCTGTCCTCCACATTGAGTTACAAACGCGTGCTCGAATCTGCCCTGAATTTGAGCGCCACCGTCCTGAACCCCGACCCTGAATCCCAACTCTCCGACCCACTGACCGGGGCAGTCATGTTATTTCAGAGCGGGAAATTGCATGTGCGTTCGGCAAGACGTTTTACAAACGCCGACATGCGCGTAACTTTTGACGCCTCCGAAGGCATCTTGAAAAAGGCGCTGGATGAAGGCGACCCAGTCTTCTTCAAGGATATCGGCTACGACCCCGAATTGGGCCGCATCGTTGGGTTGCGAAACTGCGCCAGCGGATACTGCTTCCCCCTCCGCAGCGGATTCAATGTCTACGGCATTCTGCTCTTCGCCCACCCCGACCCGGAATATTTCACCGCCGAACGCCGCGACCTGCTGGACATCATCGGGCGACAGGCGGTGATTGCCATCCAAAACGCGCGCCTGTACCAGGATCTGGTGGAGGAAAAGGAGCGCATGGTGGAAATCCACGAGGAGGCGCGCAAGAAACTGGCGCGAGACCTGCACGATGGTCCCACCCAGTCGGTGGCGGCGATGGCGATGCGTTTGAATATCATCCGCCGTTTAATGGCAAAAGACTTGAAGAGCGCCTCGGACGAGATTGTCAAACTGGAGGAACT
>CAILWD010000651.1 GCA_903837815.1 uncultured Chloroflexota bacterium
AAACCCCACCGCCGCCCACACGCTGGGATTTGATTCTGCCAACCGAACCGCTGCCATGCTGGAAGTTTGGTCCAGCCCCGGCACGAGCATCCTCACCAAGCCTGAATCCTGGGCGCGTTGAATCACCTCCGCGCAGTCGGCGTCGAACTTATTGTAGTCAAGATGGCAGTGGGTATCGGTTAGCATGTTGGCAAGTTAAAAGGTTGGCAGGTTGGAATGTTTCAACATTCCAACCTGCCAACTTGAAAACACTTATTTTATTCCCGCCACCTTCAAACCATCTTCCAAAATCGCCTTGACCTTGTCCTTGTGACGGGTCTCGGTGTAGACGCGCAGGATGGGTTCGGTGCCAGAGAAGCGGATTAACATCCAGCCGCCGTCTTCCAGTTTGAACTGAAAGCCGTCCACTGTGATGAGGTCGGTCACTTTCAATCCGCCGAGGGTCTTGGGGTTATTATCGCGGATGATTTGCTTGCGGGCTTCGTGGTCGCCGCTGAAGGGGCTGTCCACGCGGTCATAATAATATTCCCCGCCGACTTTGGCAAACAAGTCTTTGAGCAGTTCGGTGGGTTTCTTTCCTGTTTTGACCATGAAGTCGAGCATGTACAAGCCCGCCAGAATGCCATCGCGTTCGGGGACGTTTCCACGGAAGGCGTATCCGCCGCTTTCTTCGCCGCCGATCAGGGCGTTGGTCTCGGTCATCTTCGGGGCGACGTACTTGAAGCCCACGCCCGTCTCATGGACAGGGACGCCGTAGATTTCGCCGAGTTTATTCAACATGCCTGTGGTGGAAAGGGTCTTCACGATGTCGCCGCGTTCGCCGCGAATTTCGAGCATGTAGTAAGCGATTAGGGCATACGCGCGGAGTTGGTTGATAAACTCACCATTCTCGTCGCCGAGTCCGCAACGGTCAGCATCGCCGTCGGTGATGAGCAGCACGTCGGCTTTGTTATCCACAGTTGCCTTCAAGCCCACATCGATATTCGGGCGGATGGGTTCGGGACGTTTCATCTCAGGGAAGGATGGGTTGCGGCTGTCGTGGATTTCGATGATTTTGGTCTTGCCGCCCGCAAGCAGGCGGGTGAACCAGCCCGCGCCGTTGCCCCACATGGTATCCACCATCACGGTCAAACCCGCGTCTTTGATGGGTTGCAAGTCAATTAGTCCATCGCGGGTCAGGTGTTCGATGTACGGCGTCGCCGCGTCAAATTTGACAATGCTCCCTTGCTCAATGCCAACGCTGAACGTTAAACGTTTAACGCTGGCAATGTCGTCAGGAATTGACGCTTCGATTTGATTCAACCCCTCGGGGTCGATTGCGCCACCCGTCTCGTCGCGGACTTTAAACCCGTTGTCGGTGGGCGGGTTGTGACTGGCGGTGATGTTCACTGCGCCCGCGGCTTTTTTATCCACAACCGCGTAGGCGATGACAGGGGTGGGCGTCGCGCCGTCGGTGAGATATACCTTTAATCCGTTGCCTGCCAATACTTCCGCAACTGCGGCGGCAAAATGTTCACTGCCAAAGCGCATGTCATGACCGACCACGATCCACTGTCCCTGCTTCCCTTTCGACACCATGTAGGAGGCGAAGCCCTGTGCGCAGCGACGGACATTGTCGAAGGTGTAGTCTTCCGCAATGACGCCGCGCCAGCCGTCTGTGCCGAATTTGATTTTATATGCCATTGAATATTCTCCTCAAAAGTAAATTGCGGGCAGGATTATAACAGGGCTAGGGGACTGCCGTTGGCGTTGCAATTGCGGTCGGAGTTGCCGTAGGCGCCGCTTCGCCGCTGACCAAAATTTGCCACGCGATTTCCAAATCTCCAGCCGCAACAACGGGGAATGCGGGCAGGTTGCCCAGAACCATGTCCAGCCGTTTGATGGCTTCGGCGTTGGCGGGGTCATTTAATTCGGCGAGCAAATCCCGCGCCGCGCTCACATCATTCTGTGCCAGTCCGAAATTACTTTGGGCGAGATACAATCTTGCACGCCCGAGCATGTCCAACGCACGGGTGAACATCACTTCTTGCTTCAACTGCGCCAGCGTTTCATTCTGGCTGGTCTGGATTTTCTCTTCGAGCGAAGCCTGAATTTCGTCAAGTTTCGTCAGCGACGCCGAGTGCGCCTCGATGGATTTTTCCAAATCCGCCACAGAGGTTTCCAGACCGTCGATGCGGCTGTTTGCCTGATCGAGTTGAGTCTGCAACGCCTCGATCTCGGCTTCGACTCCCTTGATGTCGGCGCGATTTTTTTCGATGGGCACAACCACTTTTTGGTTGAAATATGGAATGCCGTAATACAACGCCGCGCCAATGCCTCCGATGACGATTGCAATGGCAATCAATCGAAACAGTGCGCGGACGAAAACAAGAAACGCCTTTCCCAGTCGATTGAAGAAGGAATCCTGCTCTTGGGGCGAATCCTGTGCAGGCTGAATCTTCTCCATCGGTCTGGGAGACTCATCCACCTGAATCATGGCTCTGTTTTCTGACGGCTTTTCCCCCGCCTCGAAATTCGCTTGCATTCGCGCCAGCAGATTCTTCCCCATGCCATGCACCTTCAGGCAATCATCCACTTCGTCGAAGGGACGCGCCGCGATGATGTTACCCGCAATCATCCGTGAAATGCCCTGTGTCTGGGTCAGGGATTCGAGTTCGGCTGTGTTCAAATAATTGAGAAAATCGCTCATGGTTTCACCTCTTGTTGTTGCAACCACATCCATTCTATTCGGATTTTAGCCGCCATTAACGGGTGGGTAAACCTTGACCTCATCCTGGTCTGAAACCACTGTTTCGTCCAATTCCACCAATTCGCCGTTGACCACCACCAGTTGAACTTCTGCTGGGGGAATCCCCAAGCTGGTCAGGATTTCACTGAGTTGAGACGGTTCCTTTAGCTCAACTTCCACCTGGTTGCGATGACCTGGAAGGTAGAAGTCGAGCAGGCCACCCGCATAGAGTTTCATCTCAACTGCGCCGGTAACATATCAATAGCCCAACCTAGAGCTAGCGTTTCAAGCCGCTCACGGGTGGGGCTGCCGGTTTCAGGATTCCAACCCTTTAGTTCGTATAAAGTCGTTAGAGCCTGCTCAAAGTCGTCCTGCGGAAGAGCGCTCCCTTGTAAGGGCCCATTCTCCAAGCCAGTGAAGATCCGTTCGGGCAGGGTATCATCCTGACGGGAGAAGCCTTCGCGCACATTGAAGACGCGCGCCATGTTCGTGGCGCGTTCGCCGATTAGCAGCACATCCTCCATTGTCAGGTTCCAGCCAGTGGCTGCGTTTATGGATGCCAGCACATCATTGGGATGAATGAAGGAGCGCGGCGAAGGCCCAAAGAAGCAGTAGCCGATTACTTTTTCCA
>CAILWD010000652.1 GCA_903837815.1 uncultured Chloroflexota bacterium
CGAAGGAAGTCCGTCCGGGGGTGTGTACTTGATCTCGCCGCTTGAGAGCTTCGCGCCGGAAGAAAGCATGGCTGCGATGGGCGTCTTATTCTTTGGCTCTCCGATGCCCAAATTAATTACCGCTTCCCCTCGTTCTCTTAGGATGCGCGCCTCTTCATTCAACGCCAAAGTTGGGGACTCGGCAATATCGCTTGCTAATTTACTTAATTTCATAATTCTCCTTGGATTGGAACCTCATGGATGTTGTCTGTGATGAATTAAACAAAAAATCTGGCCAGGAATGGTTACCCAACCAGATACAATTCGAGACCCGCTGGAAAGCGGCGCTGACAATTAGATTGTCAGACAAAGCGCTCATGCCAAAATTATACTATACAGAGGTTGTCCAAGCCGGCAGGAGGTCATGGTTTGCGGGTTACAAAAGTAATTACTTCGATCACGGACAGGTGACAGTGCCGGGCTCAACATCATGCGCCTGCCCCCACAACTTATCAAACTCCTGGAGATACAAATTTGCGATCTCACGATTGTCCAGAATAACGACATTCTCTTCATTGGACTCGTCAGCGTTCGATGAATAGTTTAGCGACCCGGTGACCACGATCTGCTCATCGATAATGATAACCTTGTGATGCAAAAAACTGCCGTTCCCATCCTGGCGGACAGGCAGCCCGGCACACAAAAATGTTTTCATTTCGGAGCCTGTTCCGGTGCTGCCAAATGTTTCGTAGATACCTTTTAAGTCCACACCGGCGGCAGAACGGTCTATCATGGCTTTTGCGAGGGGATAATCAGTAAAACTAAAAGCCAGGAACCGAATGCTGGTTTCGGCGTCATTCACCAGTGCTATCAAGTGTTCGACAGCCCGATCTTCTGCAGAAAATAGAACCTGGATCGGCGTTCCATCCAGGATCGCCCACTGGGTATTGACGGTGGAAGGCGCACGCGGACCAAATTGGCCGCTCCATAATTCTTGAAACTCACGTTCGTAAATATAGGCGATCTCAGTTGAATGGATCACCAGCACATTATTATTCTGCTTGAAGATGCCATTTACCGTCGCATTGGTCGAACCTGTCCACACCGTTCGGCCGTCAAAAATCCAAAATTTGTTGTGCATCAAAGCCGAACGCGCATCATCCTTGACCTCGATACCAGCTGCCAGCAGCATGGCAAATTGTCCGCGCCCGGACTGGGTGTCGTAGCTCAAGCCGTTCTTGTCATCCGTCAGCCACTGGACTTGCACACCGCGGTTATGGGCGGCGATCAAGGCTTCGGCAACCGGCGTCAAACTGAACTCAAATGCAGAAATATGAATACTTGTTTGTGTGGCATTGATCTGTTGAATGAGCTTGTCTTCCAAAGAACCTGCGTAATTGCCGGGGTCATTGAAGATCAGAGGATCTGTAAAATAGACCTGCCACCATTGCGGACTCGCAGGGGTTGGCGGAGACTCGACTGGAATTTCGGTCACAACCGCAATTGGGGTATCCACCACAGGCACGGCAGTGGCCGTCAGCGGAGCAGGGTCCACAACCAGCGGGGTATCTGTCAGCGGTACAATGAACGGGGCGGGAGTCTCTGTTGCAGCAACCGGGGCAACGGTCGGAATGGATTCGGTCAGGGGAATGTCCAGCGGTGAACAGGCCGCGGACAGAACGATCAACACCAATAAACATGTAATTCTGCGAATCATAAAGGGCTCGATCACCCTGCGAAGGCGTCAAAATCCTGAGGCTGTCCAAGGGGAAAAACGCTGACCCCATCCATGACACGCTTGATCAGCCCACCTAACACGGTCCCGGTTCCCACTTCGACGAATGTGTCCACGCCCTGGCTGGCCGCGAAACGGATGGATTCTGTCCAGCGCACACGGGACTGCATTTGCGCCATCACATCTGCGCGCGCCGCCG
>CAILWD010000653.1 GCA_903837815.1 uncultured Chloroflexota bacterium
CTGACTTCATGGGCGCTGCGTTTACAGGGCATTCCCATCGCTTATTTTGCCTGCAATGCGGGCATGAGCAAATGCGTTCTGGGAACCAGCCGTGATAACTCGCAAAAAGAACCGCCGTGCAAGTCGTGTGTGTATCAGTCGAAAACATTGTACGCGGGTTTGAAGTCAAAAGTCGAAGGTCAAAGGTCAAGGGTCGAGTGGTTTTATTTTCAACGCGACCCCGAACTCGTTACTCGTATCTCGGCGCTTTCCGTTCCAGAACTCATGACCTTCGAGTGGAAAACCCTTCCGCTTGGCGCCCTGTGCCTGCCCGGACTGCGCTGGGTGCTGCGGATTCACCACCTGAATGATGACGAAAATACCCGTTACCTTTTCCGCGAATATATTTTTTCAGCGTGGAATGTGGCGCGGAAGTTTGCAGACGTTCTCGACCAGACCCAGCCCCGGGTTGTGGTGGTGTTCAATGGGCAGTTCTTCCCCGAAGCCACCGCCCGCTACATCGCCCACCAGCGCGGACTGCGGGTCATCACTCACGAAGTGGGACTCCAACCCGCAACGGCATACTTCACCGAAGGCGAAGCCACCGCCTATCCGATTCACATCCCCGATGACTTCGAGATGAGCGAGGCGCAAAACGCCAAACTCGATGCCTATCTTGCCAAACGTTTCCAGGGCGACTTCACGATGGCGGGCATAAAATTCTGGGCAGACATGAAAGGGCTGGACGAATCGTTTTTGCAAAAGGCGGCAGGCTTCAAACAAATCGTTCCCATCTTCACCAATGTCATCTTCGACACCAGTCAACCGCACGCCAACACCGTTTTCGAGGATATGTTCGTCTGGCTTGATGCGACGCTGGAAGTCATCCGCACCCACCCTGAGACGCTGTTCGTTATCCGCGCCCATCCGGACGAGACCCGAGTCCGCAAAGCGAGCCGCGAGACGGTTGCGGGCTGGGTCGAGTCACGCCGCGTGACTGATCTGCCCAACGTGGTCTTTGTCGCGCCACATGAAACACTCAGTTCGTACGAATTGATTTTGAAATCGAAGTTTGTGATGGTTTACAACTCCACCATCGGGCTGGAGGCATCCATCATGGGCGCGGCGGTCTTGTGCGCGGGCAAGGCAAGATTCACCCAATATCCCACCGTGTTCTTCCCGCAGACAATTGACGAACAAAAGAAAAAACTGGAAGAGTTTTTAGTTACTGAAAAAGTCGAAGTCCCTGCTGAATTCAAACGTAATGCCCGCCGATTTTTATATTATCAGTTGTACCGCACCTCCCTGCCCTTTGGCGACTTCCTTGAGCCGTCTGTCCGCACCACGCAGACGCGGCTAAAATCTTTCGAGATGAAAGAACTGCTCCAATCCGAATCGATCAAAGTCATTCGTGAGGGATTATTGCAGGGCGGCGATTTCCTGCTGAAAGAATAAACCCAAAAAGTCAAGACCTCCGAGGTGTCTACCCAACCTCGGAGGTCTTGACTTTTAACCTGCAACTACCCTTCCAACTTCCCCTGCCTGAACAACTCTTCGAACGGAGCGATGAACTTCTTGATCCCCTCCACATCGAGCCACTCGCTGTTGTTATCGCTGGAATAGATATATCCTTCAGGCAAAGGCTTGCCTTTATCCTGCCATGAATAACCAAACCAAATTGCCTCGGCGGGTTGAACGACGAACATATCTTTCAACTCGATTGTGTGACGCGCCTCGTCTTCGGAAATCAGCGCCTCGTGGAGTTTCTCGCCAGGGCGGATGCCGATGACCTTGATTTCGGCGTCAGGTGCAATGGCCTTTGCAAGGTCAACCACCTTTGTGCTTGGAATTTTTGGAACAAAGACCTCGCCGCCCTCCATCTGTTCGATGCAGTGGATGACGAAGCGCACACCCTGTTCGAGCGAAAGCCAGAAGCGGGTCATGCGCTCGTCGGTGACGGTGACTTGTCCGTTTGCCCGCTGTTTGAGGAAGAGCGGGACAATCGAGCCGCGGCTGCCAACGACATTTCCATACCGGACGCACGAGAAGCGGGTTGCCGAGCCCCCGGCATAGGCGTTGCTTTGAATCGTCAACTTTTCACCGGCAAGTTTCGTAGCCCCATAAAGGTTTGCAGGACTGACCGCCTTGTCGGTGCTGACCATCAAAACCTTCTGCACGCCTGCATCCAGCGCGGCTTCGACGACGTTTGCCGTGCCCATGATGTTGGTCTTGATGGCTTCCATCGGGTTGTACTCGCAAGCGGGGACCTGTTTCAGCGCCGCCGCATGGACGACAATGTCCACGCCATGCATGGCGCGGACCAGCCGTTCGCGGTCGCGCACATCGCCGATGAAATAGCGCAGGCGCGGGTCGTTGAATCCGCCCACCTGCATTTCGTGCTGTTTCAACTCGTCACGGCTGAAGATGATGACCTTCTTCGGCTGGCGCTCTTCGAGCAGGATTTTTGTAAATTTTTTGCCGAACGAGCCTGTTCCGCCCGTGACAAGTACCACTTGATTTTTCCAGTCCATAGTTTCTCCAATTACGATTTACGAATGACAATTAATGGATACTGCCCGTTCTCGGCAAAGAATTTCGGGAAGACGCCTTCGAGCCAAAATACGAATTTGAGGAACGCCCGCCCGCCAAGTGGACGCACGAACCAGCGCATGATTCGCGTGCTCATGCTGCGCCAGGGTTTGATTTCAACCGTCATCTTCGAGCCGATTTCACGCTTGAGCCATTCGGGGGTCATCTTTTGGACGAATGTCCCAGCGGGGTCTTCCTCGTTCAGCCATTCCTTCTTTTTCTTTTCGGCGCGTCCCGACATCTTCCGCATCAAACCGATGAGCGGCTCCGCCATCCGAATCAACAGCGGATTATGCCAGCCGTTGACAATTGCCGCCGTGCGTCCCGCCGCCAGCACGCGGTGAATCTCCGCGTAGGCTTTGGGATGTTCAGGCAGCGCCAGGTGATGGATGGCGTGCATCGAAACCGCGCCATCGAAGGCTTCGGCTTTGAAGGGCAGGTTGGCGAGGTCGCCGACGACGAACATGCCATGCTCGCCGATCCGAGTCCGCGCCTCGCGCAAGGCTTGGATCGAAATGTCGAGGCAGACGCGTTTTTCGTATCCCAGCGAATAGGTCTTGTATTCCTCGTACTGCACGGGACCCGAGCCCGCGTCCAGCAAAAATCTGCCTGTGGGAATCAAGCCATTCATCACGCGCAGGCGTGTCTTGTGGATGTATTCGCGGGAGACGGGGCGCAGGTCTTCGTAACGGGCGTTTTGATAATTCCCATCGTCTTCCTGCATCCAGCCGATTTCATCGTAAAACTCGCGGACTTTTTGTTTGGTGTCGGTCATGGTAATTTCTCTTTTTACCACGAAGGGTCACGAAGGAACACAAAGGTTTTTCCTTTGTGACCCTTTGTCTCCTTCGTGGTTAATTTTTCCACGTAAACGGCTCACCCACCAGAAAATCGAAGGTGTCTTTGAAGCGCGCCATGCCTTCATCGCTCAACACGCTTTCCAGCGGATGTTCGGCGAGGTCGTCCCAGAAATTCATCAGCCGCCAGGGGAAGGGACGCGGATACTCGAAGAAGAATCGGTAGGCGTAATTCCAGGCAAATTCAATTTGCTTTTCGTTCATCTGATGGGCGGGGATGTCAGCCAGAACTTTTTCGAGCGTGGCGTAATATTCGTCCCATGAATTTGGATCGAGCGTGATTCCACGCCCGCGATAGTGGGTTTGTCCGCACGAGATGACGGGACGCCCGTTCATGGCTGTTTCCAACCCGACGGTGGTGGTGTACGCCAAGCCGACATCGGCAATTTCAATCAGGTCGTAGGTGTTGATCTTGTCCAGCGCGCCGATGACGTGAATGTGGCTCGGCAATTCGGGCAGAGCCTCGCGGACAACGGTTCCCATCGACTTGGCTTGCGGAACCAACTTCTCGCCAGGGTGAACGCGGATGACCATTTGCACATCCGTCCGTTTGGCAAAATACTGGACAGTCTTCGTAATCCATTCGGTCATCGAAGCGGCGAAGATGTCGCGTCCGAGGGTCAGGCTGTCGCCCAAGACGTTTGCGGCGAGCATGACGACGGGGCGATTATCAAGGTTCAACATTTTACGGGTTTCTGCCGCGCCTTGCGACGAGACATACTGCCAGAGCCGTTTGGACTTTCCCCACACGCGCGCGCCGCGCCGCGCGTTTTCGAGATCAGCCACCCGCTCGAACATTTCGTCGGTGACGGGCAACCCACAGCGGGCTTCGACAAGGTAATCCGTCTCCTGCTGCATGATGGATGAATTCTGCGCCAGCCAAATCTGCTCGCGCTGGTCGTTGAATTCGTAGGTCACGGCGTCAATTCCCAAATGACGCGCCACGCGGAAAACAATTCCCATTTCGAGAATCAAGCCGTTGGGGATGAGAACCACGTCAGGCTTGTTCGCCTGCATCCACTCGAGAGCGGCTTGCGCAGCGAAGGTGTTGCGCTGAATCCGCAGATCGTACAAGGCGCGGTCAGATGGGTCGTTCATGTCCACGTCTTCGCGCATGAGGGTGTATTGAACGTCCCAGAGGGAGACTTCTTGAATATCAGTTTGAAGGTTGGAAAGTTGAAGGTTGGAAGGTTTAATGTCAAGCATTGAGACGTGCTTGATTAGTGGAGAGAGCGAGGCAAGCGCGTCTTTCGTGTGAAGAATCCGCTGGCGTTGGGTGAACTTGTCTTTTTGCTTGTGCCATTCGGAGTAGGGCAACGTGAGCAAGGTGACATCGTGTCCCATGCCCGCGAGGACAAGTCCAAGATAAGCGGATTGCTCCACCCAATAATGCAGGGTGGCAAAAAATAAAACCTTCTTACCGCCGCTTCGACTGCGCTCAACGCGAAGGGCAAACGGCTTGACCACGTCAACCGCCGCAGGCAGGGACGCTTGCAACCGCGCCAGATTGTAATGATCCTTGCGCGGCCGGTTCTTCGACCGAAGAGCCCAGTCGATTTCGGCAGTAAAGGGCAGGTCGCCTAAAAAATTTCGGAGGGTGTTTGATTTTGGCATGTGTTTCAGTTTGAAGGTTGGCAGGTCGAAAAGTTGGAAAGTTTATTTGCAACTTACAAACTTTCCAACCTTCCAACTTGTTAACCTATTTTCTCAATCTTCCAATTCAGTCTCGGTCGCACGGGACCAACCCGCGGCTCACCCCATTGCGTGCCAGGCGCGCCAGAGATATCCACGTTGAAGGCGAGCGCGTTTTCGTATGCGAGGTGCAGCCAACGCTCTGCGCGCGCAGCGTCCGTTCGATAGAGTTCGACGAACTTGCTGCGGCTGTGCGCGTGCCGGCGGAACGCCGCAAGCACTTGGTCAAACGTGTACTGCGCAG
>CAILWD010000654.1 GCA_903837815.1 uncultured Chloroflexota bacterium
GGATAAAAAAACGCGGACGAAAACGTCCGCGTTTTATATTTGTTGGGTTGGGGTTTAACTCATGTGCGCCAGTCTTGGGTCGAGGGCGTCGCGCATACCATCGCCGATCAGGTTGAAGCACAGCACAGTCATCATGATCATCAGGCCGGGGTAGAAAACCAGATGCGGGGCGGTGAAAACCTGGTTGCGTTCGGCGCCGAGCATGGCTCCCCATTCGGGCGTCGGCGGCTGTGCGCCAAGTCCGAGGAAGGAGAGCGCGGCGGCGGAGAGAATCGCTGAAGCAATGTTAAGCGTGCCTTGCACGATGAGCGGAGTGAGCGCATTGGGAAGGATGCGGCGGAAGAGGATATGGAATGGATTGCCGCCGAGCGCGCGCGTGGCAGACACGAACTCCATCTCGCGGACGGTGATTACCGAGGCGCGCATGACACGGGCAAAGACGGGAATTTCGACAATGCCGATTGCCAGCAGGGCATTGAGCAGCCCCGGACCAAGCACGGTGACGATGGCAATGGCAAGCAGGAGCGAGGGAAACGCCAGCAACACGTCCATGACGCGCATGATGCCGATATCCCACCAGCCGCCGAAATACCCGGCAATGGCTCCCAGTGTTGTGCCAAGAATAATGGCGAAACTAACGGTGGAAATACCCACCAGCAAACTTAGGCGCGCGCCGTATAACAGGCGGCTGAACTGGTCGCGGATATTGCCGTCGATGCCAGCCAGATGTTGAGGCTGGTCTTTGGGACATCCCAACAGGTGGATGCAGGGGGCGGTGCGGGCTTTGAGTCTCTGCGGCGGATCGGCATCCAGCATGGAAATTGTCGGGTCGTAGGGCGCAATCAGGGGGGCGGTGATGGCGATAAACGTGAGGATGCCGAGGATGATCATCCCTGCCACCGCCGAGCGGCGGCGGAGTAAGCGGCGAAGGGCGATCCGCCATACGCTAACCGATTTTAGAGATAAACCTTCTGCGTCGAGTTTGGCAACTTTTTTGGTTTCAGCAGTCATGTTTGAAGGTCCTTAGTCGAGCCGCACGCGGGGATCGAGATAGGCGTAGGAAATATCCACTATCAGATTGATTACCACAAAAATCACGGCAATGACCAGGGTGAACGCCTGCACGATGCCATAGTCGCGGGCGGTGATGGCTTCGTAGAGAGTGCGTCCCACACCGGAAAGCCCGAAGATGGTTTCAGTCAGCACCGCGCCGCCGAGCAGGCTGCCAAACGACAAGCCGATGACGGTGACGATGGGCAGGAGCGAATTCCGAAAGGCATGTTTCAAAATAACGGAATTCCATCTCAACCCTTTGGCGCGCGCCGTGCGAACGTAATCCTGTCCCAATACTTCCAGCATGGCGGAGCGCGACATGCGGGCAATGATTGCCATGGGGATTGTCCCCAGCGCGAGCGTGGGAAGAATCAAGTGCATGATAGAGTCTTTCAGTAATTCCCAATTGCCGGTGATAATTGCATTAAGAATGTTCAGCCGCCCGGTGAATTCGAGGACGGCAGCCCAAAGACCTTTTTCCGGAACAGTCCACCCCCACACTTCGTAAAATGTGTCATCGGGAATGCCGGGGCTGATGCGACCGGATGGCGGGAGCCAGAAAGGGGTATCTTTCAATAAGAGGGAGAATACGTAAGCCAGCATCAATCCGAGCCAGAAAACGGGCATGGAAACGCCGATATTTGCCCAGACCATGGTGCCTACGTCGAGCCATGAGTTATGTTTGACAGCCGAAATAATTCCAAGCGGGACGCCAAAGATCATACTGATGATTAAGGCGGAGAGGCTGAGTTCGAAGGTGGTGGGAAGGCGTTCGAGCAGCAGGCGGGTGACGGGCATTCCCAGTCGAAACGACTCGCCAAAGTTGCCGCGAGCCATGTCGCTGATATAAATGCCGAACTGTGTCAGGATGGGTTTGTCCAATCCCTTTTCCTGGATAAAACGCGAACATACCGCTTCGGTGGCTTTTTCACCGAGGATGGCGCGGCACGGGTCACCGGGGATTACGCGCGCAAGCGTAAAAGTAACAAGCAGAATACCTAATAATACCGGAATGGATGCGAATAAACGGCGGAGAATATATTGGAGCATCATGGGCAAAGTCTCCCTGTAAATACGGGATGGCGGAACCCCGCCATCCCGTATTTTTTTCTTTCAAAACTGGGTCAATTACGAACTAACCACCGGGCTTCTTCATCAGACCCCAGAGATAGTCGTAGTAGCTCCAGATGTTGCTGTTGCCGACATGGGTGGGGGAGGCAATGTTCAAGCCCATGTTGAAGGTGGCGACGACATCTTTGGCATCGAAATCGGAACCATCGTGGAACTTGACACCCTGTTTCAGGGCGCAGGTCCAAACGGTGAGGTCTTCGTTCGGGTCGCAGGATTCAGCGAGGATGGGTTCGGTGGCGGTGCCGTTGACTTCGTAGCCGTAGAGGGCTTCCATCACCTGGTCGCAGCCGCGCAGCGATTCGCCGTCGGATTCATCGGCGCAGAAGAGGCTGATGGGTTCGGCGTTCTGCATCCAGACGAAGGCATCGCGGTCGCCGGGGGCAGAGAAGGCGAACTGTTCGTTGGTCAGCGGGCTGGCTTGCGGGTTGGTCACGTCAGCGCGGTAGGCTGTACCAGAACCGCCGTGGGCAACGGGGATCATCGGGACGAATTCCTTGATCGCGTTGTTGGCTTCCACGTAGATGGATTCAGCTTCTTCGGGGATGCCGATCTGGGCGCCCTGGACCAGCAGGTCGGTGTAGGTCTCCGACTGGGCGCCGAACTGCACGTTTGCCGCGCCGAAGTGGTAATCGAGGAAGTTGGTGATGTGCGGGTAATCAGCACCCCAGCCGAGCAGGTACAGACCATCGAGACGTCCGGCGGAAGATTCTTCGATGAAGGCGCCGGATTCAAGCACGACGATTTCAGCATCGATGTTGAGGTTGGTCTTCAACTGAGCCTGAATGTCCTGGGCAACGTTGGCAACCTGGGGCAGGTAGCCGCGGACCACGTCGCGATAGAACAGTTTGGTCTGGAAGCCATCGGGGAAGCCGGCTTCGGCGAGTTTCGCCTTGGCGGCTTCGACGTCAAACTCATACCACGCATCGCCTACGCAGCCATTGGGGATGGCGCAGGGGGTGAAATGGCTGGCAACTTCGGAACCTTCGGGGTAGAAGGTATCTACAATGCGCTGGCGGTCGATGCCCATCGCAATCGCCTGACGAACCATCTGATTGTCGAAGGGGGCGAAGGTGTTGGTCATGCCGACGTAGAAGGTGTTCAAAGCCGGGCGATAGACAACCTGCAGGTTGGGGTCGGCTTCGACGACGGCGAAGTCCTCGGGACCGAGGTTGTCAATACCGTCAACAGTGCCGGATTGCAGTTCGAGCAGGCGGGCGGCTGATTCTGTGGACCAGCGCATTACGACGGTTCCTGCCGCGGGCGCATCACCGTAGTAGTCGGGGTTGGCGACCAGGGTCAGGCTTTCGCCGCGTTTCCATTCGCTGACCATGTAGGGGCCAGTGCCGATGGGCTTCTCGAGGCCTTCGCTGGTGCGGGTGGTCTCGCCGGCGGTGGCTTCAAGCCATTCGGAGGGATAGATGGCAAAGGGACTGAAGGCGATCTTGGAGAGGAAGGCGGGATCCGGCTTGCACATGGTGAAGACGACAGTCGAGTCGTCGGTTGCGACGACGGACTGGATCAAGCCAATGTAAGCGCCATTGCACTCTTCAGCGGGGACGGAGAGGGAAGCGCCGTCAAAGGTCGCAATCGGAATGTCGGGGATGGGGGTGGGTTCAACAGGGGCTTCCGTCGCCGCAGGGGCTTCTTCCGCGGGGGCTTCGGTGGCTGCAGGGGCTTCTTCAACTGCGGGGGCTTCAGGCGCCGCACCGCCGCCGCAGGCTGCAAGCAACATGCTCGCAAGCACTACAAGCGAAAGCAATACAGAAAAGTTTCGTTTCACGTTTCTCCTCCTTGAGAGAAATTGTGGATTGGTTGAGAGCAGGGGGAGGCTCTGCTCTTTCGACAAGCGCAAATTATACAACAAAAAGCTGTCAAAAATGTCAGGAGCGCGCCCCGTCCAAATGCCATATCCCCGCGATTTTCTCCCCGCATTTCGGGCATTTCCCTTCCGGGGTGATCCTGTTCCTTTCGATCAGGTATCCGCTGCGTTTGACCAGCGTGGAGCCGCACCTGGGACAATGCGTGCTTTCGTATTCCCCGACGTAGCCCGGCAAATTTCCGGCGTAGACGTACCTCAACCCAGCCTCGCGCCCAATTTCGGCGGCGCGGATCAAAATCTGCGGGCTGGTGTTGTCTGGCGAAGTCATGTGGTAATCCTTGTGGAAGGCGGTCACATGCCAGGGGATGTCGGGCGAGACGCCTGCAAGAAAACGCGCCGCTTCCCATAATTCCTCGTTCGAGTCGTTGAAACCGGGGATGACTAGTGTCACCACCTCGACCCAAAGTCCTAGGTCGCGGGCGCGTCTGATCCCGTCCAGCGTGTTCTTCAATGTCCCGCCAAGCGAACGATAATTTTTGTCGTTCATCGATTTCAGGTCAACTTTGTAGGCATCGAGATACGGGCGTAGATACTCCATCACTTCGGGCGTGTTATTCCCGTTCGAGACGTAGGCACACATCAGCCCAGCCTGCTTTGCCTCCTTGAAGATTGCCGCCGCCCATTCGCTGGTGATGAGCGGCTCGTTGTATGAAGAAACCACCACCGAAGCCTTCACACGTTGCGCCTGTTTGACGATTTCCTGCGGCGTGATTTTTCTGACGAACTGCGCCGAAAGGTCTGCCGCCGGGTCACGCAACGCCTGCGAGGTCAGCCAGTTTTGGCAGAACTGGCAGTGGTAATCGCAGCCCAGCATACCGAAAGTCAACGCGCCCGCGCCGGGCAGGACGTGCGAAAACGGTTTCTTCTCAATGGGGTCGTTTTGAAGCCCCGCCACATATCCCCACGGCACGTGCAGTTTTCCACCCGCGTTGAAACGCACCTGACAAATGCCCCGCCGTCCTTCGTGAATCAGGCAGCGATGCCCGCACGCGTGACAGCGCACGGAATGATTATCCAGGACTTCATATAACTCGCCTTCGGTTGTCAAACTGTCGAGAAGGTTTGCCAGGGAACTCATGTCATCTCCAGACTTCGGAAGTCTCTTATAATATACACATGTTGACAGTGGTAATTCAAGCCGGTGGTCAATCCTCCCGCATGGGCGAAGACAAGGCGCTCAAGCCTTTTCTGGGACGTCCTCTCATTCAACGCGTGGTCGAGCGGATGAACTCAATTGCCGATGAAATCATCGTGACGACCAATCAACCCGCAGGTTATGAATTTTTGGGATTGAGACTCGTCCCCGACCTCAAACCGGGACGCGGCGCTCTGGGCGGACTCTACACCGCAATCGCTTCCGCCTCCCATCCGCTGGTGGCTGTTGCTGCTTGCGATATGCCCTTTGCCAGCCCGGAGTTTTTTGCAGGCGCGCGCAAAATCATGGACACAGAAAAAGCCGATGTGGTCATCGCCAAAACTGACGAAGGCTACGAGCCGCTCCACGCCTTGTATCGCCGCGAGACCTGTCTTCCCGCCATCGAAGCCGCCATCGAAGCGGACCAATGGAAGGTCATCTCGTGGTTTCCTCGAGCCAAAGTGCGGGTGTTGACCGGGGGGGAAGTTAAATTATTCGACCCTTCGGGGCTGTGCTTTTGGAATCTCAACACACCCGAAGAATTTGTCGAAGCAGAACGACGTTCCCAACGAACCGACGAACAAACTACCTGACAATCAAAACGGGACACGGCGCATGAGCCACCACCGCCTGGCTTGTGCTTCCCAATAGCAGCCCCGCCAGCCGTCCGCGCCCGCGCGAACCCATCACGATCACGTCACAGTTGCGGGTGTTTGCCACACTGATGATTGCCTCCGCCTCCGAGCCTTCGATCATCTCAGTTTGAGTTTTGCATGGCAATTCGCCCACTGTCTTGACCGCGTTATTGAGGATGGCACTTGCCTCTTCCATGCGCGCATCGATGGCAAACTGCATGTTCGGCTCGCCGAGATAGGGCGGAATAAAATCATAAGCCACCACGATGCGGAACTCCTTTGCATTCACTGTGCGCGCCAGGTCGGCGGCGGTGCGCGCCGCATGGAGCGCGTGTTCCGAACCGTCCACAGCCAGCAGGATTTTTTCAAACATGGCATCTCCTTTCGTGTGGGGTACAATTCCAGTATACAATCACTCGAACTGAGTTTCATTAAAAGGAGCCTTTTCATGTCTCTGAACATCCAACGCATCCGTGAGCAATTCCCGGCGCTTGACCGCCCCGCCATTTTCTTCGACAACCCCGGTGGGACGCAGATTGCAAAACCTTCCCTCGACCGCATCAACAAATACCTGATCGAATCCAATGCCAACCATGAGGGCGTTTTTGCCACCAGCGTTGCATCCGACGCCGTGTTGGACGAAGCCCATCGCGCCATGATGGATTTCTACAACGCCCCTTCGCCTCATCAGATTGTCTTCGGCAACAACATGACCACGATTACCCTGCACATCAGCCGCTCGATTTCACGCGAGTGGAAGGAAGGGGACGAGATCGTCGTCACGCGGCTCGACCACGATGCCAATGTCACGCCCTGGGTGCTGGCGGCGCAGGATCGCGGGGTCAAGGTCAACTGGGTGAA
>CAILWD010000655.1 GCA_903837815.1 uncultured Chloroflexota bacterium
ACGAAAGGCTCGCTGACGGGTGAGTTTCTCGCGGGGATCACGTCCGTTCCGATTCCCGAACATCGCCGCGAACCCAATCACAAAGCGCTGACCATCAACGGCGCGCGACAGTTCAACCTGCACAACATCACCGTGAAGATTCCGCTCGGGCTGTTGGTCGCCGTGACAGGCGTCTCAGGCTCGGGCAAGTCCTCGCTGATCTTCGACATTCTCGACGTTGCCGCGCGTCAAAAGCTGAACGGCGCAAATGACCCTTCGACAGGCTCAGGGCAGGCGTACGATTCCATCACGGGCTGGGATCACATCGACAAGGTCATCACCATCGACCAGGCGCACATCGGACGCATCCCGCGCTCGAACGCCGCCACCTACTCCGACACGTTCACGCCCATCCGCGAGACCTTTGCCGCCACGCCCGAAGCGAAGAAAAACAAGATCACCGCGCGCCATTTCTCGTTCAACGTCCCAGGCGGACGCTGTGAACGCTGCGAAGGCGCGGGCACGCTGACGGTCAAGATGCACTTCCTGCCCGATGTTGAGGTGCGTTGTCCCGCCTGCCGTGGACGCCGCTTCAAGAAGGAGACTCTCGCCGTCAAGTATCGCGGCTACGACATTTCGCAAGTCCTGAACATGACCGTGGAGGAAGCGCTGGCTTTGTTTACCGATATCCCCGCCGCGCAATCCCGCCTGAAAGTCATGTCCGATGTCGGCTTGGGATATTTGCAACTCGGTCAGCCCGCGACGACTTTATCTGGCGGCGAGGCACAGCGCGTCAAACTCGCCAAAGAGTTGGGACGCCGCTCGACAGGTCGCACTCTTTACCTGCTCGACGAACCGACCACGGGTCTGCATCCCGCCGACACCGCCCGCCTGCTCGAAGTCCTGCAAAGACTGGTTGACTCGGGCAACAGCGTCATCGTCGTTGAGCACAACCTTGATTTGGTCAAAGCCGCAGACTGGGTCATCGACCTCGGTCCCGAAGGCGGCATGGCAGGCGGTCAACTCCTCGCCGAAGGCACGCCCGAAGATGTGGCGAAGGTCGAGAAGTCGTACACAGGTCAGTGTTTACAGAGGCTATAGGTATTCTCCGCGTTTTACACTCCCCCGCTAGACATCTTACACCGTTCACTGCGGATTTACTAAGTCGTATCGCGGCAAAGGCTCGGCATCTCAGATTTATATGGCGATAAATCTCCTCCATTTTGTAATAAAAAAATCCCCGTAACGGGGATTTTTTCTTATAAAATTATTTACGTCTACACGAAATTCCTTCCCCAAGCAAGCCTACCTATGCGAAGTTCGCTTTCAAAAAACAATACATCATCGCTGTAAAAATGGTTCTACTTTCAAGTCATGCTGGAGAACCAAACGAAAAACGGGGCCACACTCTCTGACTTTTGTCATGTCTTCGCATGAAATTAATCACAAAACCATGAAAATACTTGACAAGCACATTTCAATTTTGATAATATTATCGCGTAATGAAAAAAATATCATTTTTATCAATGTCGTGAAATAAGTTTGCGTTTTTCTTGGAAAGTAAAAAAAATCCAATCATGAGTGTAAATCTCAAAGGCTCATCAACTGAACCAAAATCGAGGTCAAACCAAATTATGAATTCGACACCTTTGCTCCAAATTGCCATGGATTACACTTCCCTGCCGAAGGCGCTGGAAATGGCCGTCCTGACTGCTCCCGAAGTGGACATTATCGAAATCGGCACCCCGCTTTGCAAGGCGGCTGGGATGGAAGCGGTCCGGGCAATGCGGGAAATTTGTCCCGACAAGTTGATTCTGGCAGACGTCAAGACGCCCGACGTCGGCGGACTCGAAGCGGCGATGGCTTTTGACGCCGGCGCCGACATGATGACGGTCATTGGCGGGGCAACCATCCCGACCGTAAAAGAGGCGCTCGCCGTCGCCCGCAAGCGTGGCAAGGAAATGCTGATGGAACTCACCGGTGTCCGCGATATTCTTGCAAGGGCAACCGAATGGCGGCAGATCGGCGTCGAGAGAATTGTCTACCACCGCGAGTGGGATGCCCAATCTGCAGGGCGCGAGTGGACGCAGGATGACAAGGATGTTGTCCGCAGATTGATTGACATGGGCTACAAAGTGACGATTACCGGGGGAATGACGATTGACCTGCTTCCGTTTTTTGCTGATCTTCCAGTTTCCGTCCTGATCTGTGGACGTCACATCCGCGAGTCGGCTGACCCGCGAGCTTCTGCCCGTCAGATGCGCCTGGCGCTCGCTGACTTGTGGTCCCGCTCCTCCACGAGCATTTCTGCATCTCAAAACCTGTCGCCCGCTTCCGCCCTGCCCGATCTCGCGGCAAAGGCTGTCCGCTGGGGCGTGAGCGAAATGGGACTGCAATTGGTCGTGGACGGACGCGAATGCCCCGGCTGTGATTCGTCCCGCCGCTTTTGTCTGGGGACGCACACCGAGATCGTCTGCCCGAACAATTTGCGCTCCGACGATGTCGTCCGCAGGCTGGCGCAAACGCTGACCTCAAACGGGACATTTGGGCGGGTCAACGACAGCGTGTTCTTCCTCGACCCGGCAAAATTCGGCGACCTTTCCCGTAACCGGGTGATCGAATTATTGAATGCCACCGGGGACGCGCTCAGGCAACTGGGCGCCCCGGTCGATGTCAACGCGGGCATTAAATCCGCGAATCAAGTACTTGGAATATCCTAGGAGGTACGAACGAATATGGCTACGACAAATCTGCAAATGACAGCTTTGGGC
>CAILWD010000656.1 GCA_903837815.1 uncultured Chloroflexota bacterium
CCCAACCAGGCGATCTTCGAGACCTTCACAACGGCTGACCCTGACCTGTTGCGAGACTTCATCCGCGACAACCCGAATGCGGATATGCCCGAGTCGGGACGTTCCCAGCCCGCAGTGATTGCGCTGGCAAATCACCTCATCCATTGGGTGATGACTGCCCATCCCATCCCGCAGGCGCGGACGGCGCTTTCGCTGCCGTACATCCAGCCTGTGCCAGAGGGCTACCAACCCGTCAACCCGCCTGATGACCCCACAGCAGTCAGGTTCATCAGCAGGAAGTTCACGCCAGAGGACGAACTCGAAGCGGTCGCAAAGTCGGTGAAAGGCTATATCGATTCGCTGGCGGATATTCCAGACGAGGAGAAGCCGACCATCGCGGTGCTTGTCCCGCGCAACAATCGCGGCGTCGAAGTCATCGACGCGCTGCGGAAACGCGGGGTCGAAGTCGTCGAGTTGATCTCGTCCACGTCCAACACCCGCGCCGCGGCGGGGTCGTTGAGCATTTTGCTGTCGTATCTCGCAGACCCGCAGTCTGCGCGGAAGTTGTCGAAGGCGTACGAGGTGTGGCGGAGGGACTGGCGAGAGTCACCGTCGTCATTGCGAGGCGGTGATCTTCCGCCGAAGCAATCTCCTGATGATGAAGCAATCGCCAGCGAGAAGAAGATTGCTTCGGCGCAAAGTGCGCTCCTGGCAACGACGATAAACCATTTGCGCGGACTTCTTCACGTGGAAGATTTCATCGCACCGAACCATGCCGACGACTGGCTGTCAGGCTTGGGCGAGGAAGAGGAAGTCATCGCCGAGTTGACCGAGTTTCGGGTCAACGTCCAGCGCTGGTTGAATGCGGTCACGCTTCCCATCGACCAGTTGGTTTTGACTCTGGCTCAGGATGTCTTCAGCGAAATATCTGACCTGGCGCTGGCGCACAAACTGGCGTTGGTGCTGCGTCAAGTCGCGGAAGATCACAACGACTGGCGTCTGCCCGAACTGACTTCGGAACTGATTCAAATTGCCAAAAATGAAAGAAAATTCATCGGCTTTTCGGACGATGACTCTGGGTTCGACCCCGAACGGCATCGCGGCAAGGTGGCGGTGACAACCATGCACAGAGCGAAGGGGCTGGAATGGGATCGCGTTTATATGATGTCGGTTAATAATTACGACTTCCCGTCGAATGAGCCGAATGACCGTTTCATCTCGGAGAAATGGTTCGTGCGCGGTTCGCTGAATTTGGAGGCTGAAGCGCTGGAACAATTGAAGTCGCTGGAAACAAATGGCGAGTACGAAGTTTATGAGGAAGGCGCGGCGACCCATCGCGCCCGTTTGGACTACGTCAAGGAGCGCCTGCGACTCTTCTACGTGGGCATCACCCGCGCCAAAAAGGACTTGATCGTCACCTGGAATTCAGGCAGGCAGGGCGACGCCACGCCGAGTCTGGTGTTGAGCGAGTTGATGGGGTGGTGGGAATCAGCAGGCAGATCAGGCTGAAGCGATTCCTCAGTTTGTGATATGTGATGGATTTGCGTCGTAGTGCATCTGTCGCATTTGTACGGCGCAAAAGCGACTGAAGTCGCCGGTACGTTACTAAAAACTTGCCACGCCTAAAAATAACGATTTTTTTCGCTTTCACGCAAAACAATGCATAAAAAGGATTGTTTTGCGTTTTTTTGTATCTAAAAAGAAAAATACGATTCTTCAGACGTGATTTTCGTCACTTGCAACATGCAGCGAATTTCTGTAATCTTTTCCAATACGGCTTTTTCTCAAAACGAAAGGGAGCGTAACATGGAAGCGAAGCAGGATGCGAATGCTGTAAGTGGAAGGTTGCCTTCTCATGCGCGGGTGGTCATCATCGGCGGCGGAGTCATCGGATGCAGCACGGCTTATCATCTCGCAAAATTAGGGTGGAAGGATGTCGTCATTCTCGAACGCAAGCAACTGACATCGGGAACCACGTGGCACGCTGCGGGTTTGGTCGTCTGCGGCGGATTTCAAACCGAGACCCTGCTGACGCTGGCGCATTACACCCGCGAGTTGTATAAAAATCTGGAGAAGGAAACGGGCGTCTCGACTGGCTTCAAAGCTGTGGGTTACATCCAGGCTGCGAGTTCGGCTTCACGGATGCGGGTGCTGCGCAAGAACGCCAGTTTCTCACGCTGGTTCGGGGTCGAGACCGAGGAGATTTCGCCAACCCGATTCAAGGAGCTTTGGCCTCTCGCCGAATCGAAGAACATGGTCGGCGGATTTTACTTCCCCGAAGACGGACGCGCCAACCCGGTGGATGCGACCATGTCGCTGGCGAAGGGCGCGCGCGATCAGGGTGTGAAAATTTTTGAGAACGTGGAAGTGGCTTCCATCCTCAAGAAAAACGGATGCGCCGTTGGCGTGACCACCACCAAAGGCGAAACCATCGCCGCCGAGTACGTGGTCAACTGCGCGGGCATGTGGGGGCGCAAGATCGGCGCGATGGCTGGCGTGGATATTCCCCTGCACGCCACCGAACATTATTACCTGATTACCGAACCCATCAAAGGTGTAACCGAACTCCCGATTTTAGAAGATGTTGATACCTATTCTTATTTCCGCGAGGAAGTTGGCGGGCTGATGCTGGGAATCTTTGAGCCAGTCGCCGTGCCCTGGGGCATGAAAGGCATTGCTGACGATTTTTCGTTTAGCGAGATTCAGCCCAATTGGGACCGCATGATGCCGTACATCGAAGCCGCGATGGAGCGTGTGCCTGTTCTGAAAACGGCTGGAATCAAAAAGCTGTTCTGCGGACCCGAAAGCTTCACCCCCGACATGTCCCTGCTGATGGGCGAAGCGCCCGAACTGAAAAACTTCTACGTCGCGGCTGGACTCAACTCGCTCGGTATCCTGCTCGGCGGCGGGGTGGGACAAGTCCTCGCGCAGTGGATGGTGGACGGAATCCCGCCGATGGATGTGGGCGAGGTTAACATCGACCGCGTGTTGCCGTATCAAAACAACCCGCGTTATTTGCAAGACCGCGTAGTCGAAATCCTCGGCTTGATGTACAAAGAGACCTTCCCCAACTCGCAGTTCGAAACCGCGCGGGATGTGCGCAAGTCGATTTTGCATGAGCGGCTAGTCAAGGCTGGCGCGTTCTTCGGTTCTTCTGCCGGCTGGGAATACGCGGACTGGTTCGGGCCAGAGGGCAAGGAGGCAAAGGTCGAGAAATACAGTTGGGACAGGCAGAACTGGTTCGCTTACAACGAAGCCGAACACAAAGCCTGCCGCGAGGATGTCATTCTGATGGACTTGACGATGATGTCCAAATTCCTTGTGCAAGGGCGCGACGCGCTGGCGCTGTTGGATCGGATTTCAACAAATAATATTTCCGTGCCGATTGGCAAGATCGTCTACACCGACTGGCTGAACGAGCGCGGCGGAGTCGAAGCCGACTTGACCGTCACCCGTCTTGCAGACGAATCGTTCATGGTCATCTGCTCCGACCTGGCTCACCGTCACGTCGAGACGTGGATGAAGCGTCATATCGAATCTGGTGAACAAGTTTTCATCGTGGACATGACTTCGGCGTACGTGATGATCAACGTGCAGGGACCCAAATCCCGCGAGTTGCTCAGCCGCGTCTCCCATGCGGATTTATCTAACGAAGCCTTCCCGTACATGTCCATGCGCGAGATCGACGTACACTACGCAAAGGCGCTGGCGTTCCGCGTCACCTATCAAGGCGAACTTGGCTACGAACTTTACATCCCCACCGAATTTGCCCCGCTGGTCTTCGATGTGCTGATGGAGAAGGGCAAAGACTTGGGCGTGAAACTCGCGGGAATGCAGGCGCTCAACACCCTGCGGATCGAGAAAGGCTACCGCGACTACGGTCACGATGTGGATGTGACCGATACTCCGCTTGAAGCAGGGCTGGGTTTCATCGTGGACTTCGACAAGCCCGGCGGATTCATCGGCAGGGAGGCATTGCTCAAACAAAAGGCGGCGGGTCCGCTCAAGAAGCGCTTTGTTCAATTCCTGCTGGAAGATCCCGAACCGCTGATCTACTTCGGTGAGATGATTTATCGCAACGGCAAGATTGTCGGCTATGTCCGCTCTGGCGCGTACGGATTCACGCTGGGCGGGTCGGTGGCGCTGTCCATCATCGAGGACGATGAACCGATTGATGAGGAGTACATCAAGAACGGTAAATTCGAAATTGAAGTCAACGGCGTGATGTGTCCCGCGAAAGCGTCCCTGCGCCCGATGTATGACCCGAAGAACGAACGGGTGAAGATGTAAACGCAACGATGCGCAGGATATAATGTATGTATAGCAACGCCAGAGGAAACATACATCGAGTTGTAAA
>CAILWD010000657.1 GCA_903837815.1 uncultured Chloroflexota bacterium
ATATCCACTCCTGCTCGCGGGCGGACTCACCCCCGAAAATGTCGCGGACGCTGTGAGGCAAGTCAACCCTTGGGGAGTGGATGTGGCTTCGGGTGTTGAATCTGCTTCAGGGGAGAAAGATGCGGGGAAGATGTCAGAGTTTGTAAAAGCAGTTAAATCAGAGAGTAGATGATTAGAGAGTAGTCAAAACTCCAGATCAAACTATTCTCTACTCTCTATTCTCTAATATCGAGGTTTTATGACAACACTATTACCCCACAAATTCGGTCCTTACGGCGGACAATTCGTCCCCGAAACGCTCATGCCCGCGTTGATCGAGTTGGAGCGCGAGTTCGTCTCGGCGCGCAACGACCCAGCCTTCAACGCGGAGTTCGACAAATTGATGGCGTCATTCGTTGGACGTCCCACACCGCTGACTTACGCCAAACGTCTCTCTGAAAAATTGGGCGGAGCGCAAATCTATTTGAAGCGCGAAGACTTGGCGCACACAGGCGCGCACAAGATCAATAATGCGTTGGGGCAGGCATTGTTGGTGAAGCGCATGGGCAAGAAGCGCATCGTCGCCGAGACGGGTGCTGGGCAACACGGGGTTGCATCTGCCACCGCTGCTGCATTGCTCGGACTCGAATGCGTGGTTTACATGGGCTCTGTGGATATCGCACGCCAGGAGCCGAACGTCTTCCGTATGAAATTGCTTGGCGCGGAGGTGCGCCCTGTGGAGTCTGGCACGAAGACCTTGAAAGACGCCATCAACGAAGCCATCCGTGATTGGGTGACGAACGTGCGCGACACGCATTATCTTTTGGGTTCTGCTCTCGGACCGCACCCGTACCCAACCATCGTGCGCGAGTTTCAGTCAGTGATCGGGCGCGAAGCTCGTGAGCAAATGCTCATGGACACGGGACGCCTGCCCGATACGGTTATCGCATGCGTGGGCGGCGGCTCGAATGCCATCGGCGTCTTTAGCGGATTTGTAAATGATGAGCATGTTGAACTCATCGGTGTGGAAGCAGGCGGCAGCGGAATCGCTTCGGGCAAACATGCGGCTCGCTTCGGTGACGCGGAAAAAGCGCGGGTGGGAGTCATTCACGGCACGCGGACATATGTCCTGCAAGATGAAGATGGACAGATCGCAGAGACTCATTCTGTTTCTGCTGGTTTGGATTATGCCGCTGTGGGTCCCGAACACGCCATGCTGCGCGATACCGAACGCGCCTTCTACACCTCCGCAACGGATGAAGAAGCGTTGAGTGCTTTTCAGATGTTATGTCACACCGAAGGGATCATCCCCGCGCTGGAGTCGTCCCATGCTGTGGCAGAAGTCATCAAGAAAGCGCCGACAATGAGAAAAGACCAGGTGATCTTGGTGAATCTGTCAGGACGTGGTGATAAAGATTTGAATACGGTGATAAAAGAGATGAATAGAGAATAGAGATTGGAGATTAGTAAGCCGCCCATGTGTTTGACTAATCTCTATTCTCCAATCTCTAATATCTACGATTGAGGAAAACATGAACAGACTTGAATCTGCTTTTCAAAACAAACCCATCTTCATGCCTTACTTCCCGCTAGGTTATCCAAATTTGGAAACCTCTGTGGATGTGATCGAAGCCCTCGCTACACCTGCCCTGGCGGGCGGTGCCAGGGAAAACGGCGCAGACTTGATCGAAGTTGGTCTTTCCTTCTCCGACCCGCTCGCCGATGGACCTGTGATTCAGCAAGCCACGCAAGTTGCGCTGGAAAAAGGAATCACGGTCAAGAAATCGCTTGCAGCGGTGAAAGAACTTCGCAATCGCGGCGTGACCATTCCGCTGATTTTGATGGGCTACTACAACCCCATGCTGGCGTATGGACTGGAGAAATTTATCCGTGACGCGAAAGAAGCAGGCGCGGATGGATTCATCATCCCTGATTTGCCGATGGAAGAAGCGGAGGAATTTACAGCTGTGGCAGGGGACATGCCGTTGATTCAAATGCTTGCGCCGACCTCGCCCGATGAGCGCATGGAAGCGATTGCCCGCAATGCGAAGGGATTTATTTATCTTGTCAGTGTTACAGGGGTGACGGGCGAACGCAGGGAAATTTCAAATGATCTCGGCGATTTAATTAATCGCGTGCGGGCGCATACGTCCGCGCCAGTGTGTGTGGGATTTGGAATCGGCACACCTGAACAGGCGAAGCAAGTCGGTCAACTCGCGGATGGAGTCATTGTCGGCTCGGCGTGCGTGAAAATGATCGGGAGTAGTCAAAAGCCTGTTGAAACAGCGAAACAGTTTGCGGCGGAGTTCAGAGGCGCGTTGTCGGCGTTGAGAAAATAAAATTAGGTGGTCAGTTCCCCGCGTAGATTCATCTGCATGAGGCGTTTGACTTCATCCGCCGGAAGGTTTTGGCTGAAGAGATAGGATAGTTTTGCTAACGCGGCTTCGGCGGTCATGTCATATCCGCTGATGACTCCGGCGCGGGCTAAGGCGGAGCCTGTTGCGTAATCTCCAAGGTGGACGCTGCCGCGTAGACATTGCGTGCAATCGACAATGACCACGCCGCGTTGTGTGGCTTCTTCGAGCGCGGCGAGAAAATCGGCATTGTTGGTGGGACCATTCCCAACCCCGTAAGCGCGGAGAATTAACCCATGCAGCGGCGGTTGGAGAAAGTTGCGCACGACCTGTGCAGGGATGCCGGGCCACAAAGGCAATGCTCCCACATTGACTTGTTTTAACTCTTGCACTTGTAACTGACTTTGTGGCGCGGGTAGGACTAAATTTTTATTGACGCGAATCTCCACGCCGATGTCGCCAAGCGGAGGCAGGTTGGGTGAGGCGAAGGCATCCAGCCCATCGGTGCTGACTTTGACCGAGCGGCAGCCGCGCAGCAGTTGGTTGCCAAAACACAGGCACACTTCGGGGATGTCAAAATTGGCGGCGACGGTGAGCGCGGTGATGATGTTGGCGCGCGCGTCATTGCGGACTTCGCACAGCGGAATTTGCGAGCCAGTGAGCACAACAGGTTTTGCCAAACCTTCCAACATGAACGGCAAAGCGGATGCGGTGTACGCCATCGTATCGGTGCCGTGTAAAATGATGAAGCCCTCGTAGTCATCGTAATGGCTGCCGATGTCGCGGGCGATCTTGTGCCAATCTTCGGGGGTCATGTTTGCCGAA
>CAILWD010000658.1 GCA_903837815.1 uncultured Chloroflexota bacterium
ATCAAACGATGCGCCACACCATGCGTGCAACCCGGGCAATAATGTGTGGGAGCATCGGTAAATCCTGCTGGTCTCTCGTAAACTAGATTTTCAGTTGCCATAGTTTTTCCTCTTTCTATTCGTCCCGAGCGTAGCCGAGGGACGTGCGCTTCGACTGCGCTCAGCGCGCAATCACAGCCATCCGTTCCAGCCACGCGTCGCGGGGGTGGATGTCCAGCCTCGGCTTGCTCTTTGCAATGCGGCGAATCTCGCCCAAAATTTCATCGGGGAAGGGAACCACGCCGCCGAGGCGTCCGTAGAATTCCACGGGAACGCGCCCGCGCACGGCAAGGCGGACATCCTCCAGCATTTGACCGGCGTTCATTTCAGTCACGAGGAAGGAACCCACCCGCCCTGTAAGCTGGTCGATGACCTCGGACGGAAACGGGCTGACGGTGACCGGGCGCAGCAAGCCGACTTTGATGCCTTCGGCGCGCGCTTCACGCACGGCAGAGAGCGCAATGCGTCCTGCAGTGCCGAAGCCAACGACCACAATTTCTGCATCGTCGAGGAAATAATCCTTGTAACGGACTTCGTTTGCCTGGATGGCTTTGACGCGATTCAACAGCCGCAGGTTCGTGATTTCCTCTTCATGGGGTTCAAGGTAAATCGAAGTGAGAATGCGTCGCTCGCGTTTGCCCATCGCGCCGTCGGTTGCCCAATCCCAATTGGCGTGTTGAACGGGGCGCATTTCGGGCATCTGCGCCGGCTCCATCAACTGTCCCACACAGCCGTCGAGGATGACCATGCAGACGGTGCGATATTTTTCAGCGAGGTCGAAGGAAAGAGCCATGAAATCAACCGCTTCCTGTACCGAGGCAGGAGCAAGCACAATCGGCTGATAGTCGCCATGTCCGCCGCCGTGTACCGCCTGGTTGTAATCTGCCTGGGCGGGGGCAATGTTGCCCAAGCCGGGTCCGCCGCGCATCACATTGACCAATACCGCCGGGACTTCGGTCCCCGCAATGTAGGAAACACCTTCCAGCATCAAACTCATACCCGGGCTGGACGACGACGACATCACGCGCACGCCCGCGCACGCCGCGCCGTACACCATGTTGATCGCGCCCAGTTCAGATTCAGCCTGCACGAAGGCGCGCCCCAGTTCGGGCATACGCTTCGAGAGATATTCCAGGATTTCGGTCTGGGGGGTGATGGGATAACCAAAGTAAGCGGCAAGCCCCGCGCGGACGGCGGCTTCGGCAATGGCTTCGTTCCCTTTCCATAATTCTTTTGGCATTTTATCTCCGTAAAAGATTTTATGACTCGAGCGGCGTAACCACAACCTTGGTGGTTTCACGGTAGACCGTGATCGCCGCATCCGGGCAAACCAGCGCACAAATAGCACACCCCGTGCAGCCGTCCTTGAACGTGTGCGCGGGGTGGTAGCCCTTCGGGGTAAGGCGAGACATATCCAACTCTATTACTTTGGGCGGACATGCTTCGATGCATAGTTCGCATCCTTTACAATAAGCATCGCTGACTTCGATCCAACCTTTAGCAGGCATTGATTCTCCTTTTTTATACGAGAAGTCGGACAATATTTGACGGGAATACCGTTTCTTGTATTATGTCGTTTTCGGAGAGTTGTGGATAGTGCCAAGCGTCATAAAGGAGGGTGTACGAATATCATCATTGGAAACAGGGGAAAATTAAACAGGCGGGTTTTGAATGCGAAATTTTATTTTACAAAGAGCAAAAAAAGTTATCAAATATTCCGCGGCTTAAGTGGAACATTCGATCATAAAAAAGGCGTCTTGCTTTCGAAAATTATCCAAGAGGAGACCTCCGAGGTTTTTAAAACCTCGGAGGTCTAAATGTCAAACACAGGGCCATCCTTGCAAATCAACTTCCATTCGCGGCGGATGTTAACCGCGCAGACGCCGCATTCGGCAATTGCCCCACACGGCATGGGAGCGCGGATAAGAATCTGCGCTTGAAGTTGGTTGCCCACCCCGATCCTCTTCTTTAATTCAGGCAGGTTTTCACGCGCCACGTCGAAGGCGGCGAAGTCTGACCAGCGGCAAATTTCGTCGAGCGCCTGCAAGGGTTGAACTTCCACCGCTTCGGGCAGGTCTGCGGCGGGTACATCGCTGACGAGGACAACCTCTGCGCCAAGTTTGAAGGCGAGGGGGATGAGTCCGCGCAGGCGTTCGGGAGAATCATCGAAGGCGATAAGGGCGACCTTGCGGGCGGCGGTGGGGATGTTGAATCCATGTCCGAGCGGACCGCGCAGGTTTAGTTGTGTGCCGGGCGTCCACGACTGACCGGGCGCGGCGACAAAACCATTCGGGGCAGATTGGCTGAAGAAAACAGAATCAGCCAGCGGGTCGCCAGAGTCAACGGCATGGGCGAGGAGATATTGTCCGGGCGCGGGGATCAACTCCGGGGGGCAGACCAGCCTCACCCGCGAGTCCAAAAAAATTTCTGCAACCTGACCTTGTCCGTTCTTCATAGGAGAAATGTTAACATGCAATGGGGGCAATGGCAAGCGGGTTATAATCGTTGACATGATAAACCAAAGGTCTTGGAGCCTTTAGGGTTCAGGCAACTTTTTTTGGAGGAAGAATGAACATTTCGACTTTACTACAGGGAATTGCGTCTTTTGCATGGATCGGATTTATCGGTGTGCTGGTAACGATTTTCATCCGCGTCAGCCGGGGCCAGCCTGTGAAGGGGCTGAGCACTCTGGTTATTGTTTTTCTGGTGGCGGCGCTGTTGCTGACAACAGTGGGCGCGGGGCTGGTGTTCCTGCAAGCCAATGAATACGGCGTGGTCATCTCGGCGTTCCAGCCAAACGGCTATCGCACGCAGGCGCTTGGACCCGGCCTGCACTGGATCATCCCGTTCATCGAGAGCGTGCAAAAATATTCGGTTGCCAAACAGACCTATACCATGTCTTCGGCTGGCAGCGAAGGGCAGGTGGTTGGCGATGATTCCATACAAGCGCGCACGAAGGACGGACAGCAGGTTTACATCGACGCCTCGGTTATTTATGCCGCAGACCCCAAGCAGATCATTCAATTGCACATCGCATGGCAGAACCGCTATGAAGAAAATGTGGTGAGACCTGTGGCGCGCGCGGCAATTCGCAATGCCGTTTCGCAGTTTGGCGTGGAAGAGTTGGTTAGCACCAAACGCAACGAGTTGGAACTGGCGATCCGCGACGAGATTCAGAGAAAACTGCAAGACAATAACATCCTTATGACTGATTTCCTGATGCGGAACATCCGCTTTAGCGACGAGTACGCGCTGGCTGTGGAGCAGAAGCAGATCGCCGAGCAGCAGGCTCAACAGGCAAAGTTCGTGGTCGAGTCGAAGAAGCAGGAAGCTGAACAGGCAAGGCAGATCGCGCAGGGTCAAGCCGATGCGGCGGTGATTGGGGCGCAGGGCGAAGCCGAGGCAAGGTTGATTCAAGCGGAAGCGGAAGCCAAAGCCAATCAACTGCTTTCCCAGTCGCTCACACCCCAGTTGGTTCAGTATCAATATGTTTTGAAACTCGCGCCCGGCGTGCAGTCCATTTTCATCCCCAGCGATAATCAGTTCATTTTGCCGCTGCCGGATACGACAACCACGCCGTAGGCTACTGCCAGGTAGATAGGTTATAAAAACGTCCCGAAGGTTGAGGTAAAACATTCAAAGTTTTCAACACGAACCTTCGGGACGATACTTTCAAGTAAAACAAGTAGGTTGTATGCCCATTCCACAATCTGGACGTGAAATTCGCCTGACCACGCTTTCGGCGTGCGCTGGCTGAGCGTCCAAATTAAGCGCGGATGCGCTGACGCAGGTTCTGCGTCCACTGCAAAATATTTTCGATCCCGCTTCGTATCCCGACTTGTTGGTTGGTCTGGAATCCCCTGACGACGCGGCGGTTTGGCGTTTAAGCGACGACAAGGCGATTGTGGTCACGACGGATTTCTTCACCCCCGTTGTGGATTCGGGGTACGAATATGGCTCGATTGCCGCGGCAAATAGTCTGTCTGACGTGTACGCGATGGGCGGACAGCCGTTCCTCGCGTTGAACATCGCCGCCCTGCCCGATAACCTGCCCGACGAAATCTCCAGCGATATTTTGCGCGGCGGAGCGGAGAAGGCGCGGGAAGCGGGCGTGGTCATCGCTGGCGGGCACACGGTCAAGGACAAGGAGCCGAAGTACGGGCTGGTGGTCATTGGTTTTGTCGATCCGCGCAAGATGCTTAGCAAGGGCGGGTTGAAAGCCGGCGACGTGCTTGTGTTGACCAAACCCCTGGGCGGCGGCGTGACAACCACCGCGCTCAAACAACAAAAAGCCTCGGACAAAGATGTGAAGGAAGCCATCGAGTGGATGTCGCGGTTGAATAAGGTCGCTGGTCAACTGGCGGTGGAATTCGACCTGTGCGGCGGGACGGACATCACGGGCTTTGGGTTCCTTGGTCACGGCTTGGAGATGGCGCAAGCCTCGGGCGTGATGCTGTCCATCCAAAATTCGCAAATCCCGCTTATGAGCGGAGCGCGCGGTTATGCCGAAAAGGGAATCTTCCCCGGCGGCGCATTCGACAACAAGGCGCATGTCGGCGCGTCTGTGAAGTTCGACGAAGCCATTGACGAGCCGTCGCAAATGCTGTTCTTCGACCCGCAAACCAGCGGCGGGCTGCTGTTGGGCGTTCCGCGAGAAAAATTGTCAGCCTTCCAAAAACGGGCTGGGGAACTGAATCAACCCGTCTGGGTGGTGGGCGAAGTCCGCGAGGGGAACGGAATCGAGGTCAGGACATAATGTTTCACATCAGCGTTGCAGAACTGGCGCTCACCTGCGGCGTCATTCTATTGGTTTTCATCCTTCCCGTCTTGTGGAAACGCTTCAACACAGATATGGACAGGCGCCTGAAAAACATCGAGAAGAAAATCGAGAAGAAGCGGTAACTTTCAGGTACAATAAGGGTAACATTTTTTGTAACCATCATGTCAGAAATCCCCATAGAACTCGAACCGGACCCTTTCTCAACCCCACTTGAAGTTCGTTCAACCCAATTGACGAAAGAGATTCTTTGCCGCGAATTGGTTTTCGCGGCTTATCGTCTTTAATCCCGCAAAACATTTTTATCTTTAATAGCCAACAAGGAAACCATGAGCATTGCCAATGAAATCGCGCTGATTCTGATCTTGATCCTGATAAACGCCGTTCTTTCGATGTCGGAAGCGGCGCTGGTTGCTTCGCGCAAGGCGCGTCTGCAACAACAGGCAAGTGAGGGAAACAAATCTTCGGCTTTGGCGCTCAAACTGATTGAAGACCCGAATATTTTCCTTTCCGCCATTCAAATCGGCATCACGTTGATCGGGGTACTGAATGGCGCGGTTGGTGGCGCGACGATTTCCGAGTGGCTGGCAGTGGCTTTGCAGGATGTTCCCTACCTCGGCGAGTTCAGCGAAGAAGTCGCGCTGGGTCTCGTGGTGGTGGTCATCACCATCCTCACCATCTGGCTCGGGGAACTGGTTCCCAAACGGCTTGGGCTGACCAGCCCGGAAAAAATTGCCCAGACGGTGGCAGGACCGACGCTCTTCCTTTCAAAGGTTTTCTCGCCGTTGATCAAACTCATGAGCGGTGCGACAAATTTTGCCCTGCGTGCGATCGGGGTCAATCCATCATCCGAGCCGCCTGTCACAGAGGAGGAGATTCATCTGTTGATCAGCCAGGGAAAACAGGCGGGTGTCTTTCAGGAAGCGGAACAGGAAATGGTGGAAGGGGTCTTCAGCCTCGGCGATTCGCGTGTTTACTCGTTGATGACCCCGCGCACGGAAGTCGTCTGGCTGGACATCAGCGACACCATCGAAGAGATCAGGGCGAAGATTGCCGACTGCCCATATTCCCGCTTCCCCGTCCGCCAGGATTCGCTGGAGACCATCCTCGGTATCGTCAAATCGCGCGACTTGCTGATCGCAAGTCTATCGGGCAAGGAGTTCGATTTGAAGTCCCTGCTCAAGCCCGCGTTCTTCATCCCCGAAACCATGTTCGCCTCGCGCGCGCTGGAATTATTTAAGGAAAAGAATACGGAACTCTTGCTGGTGGTGGACGAGTTCGGCGGCTTGCAGGGTCTGCTCACGATTAACGACATTCTGGAGGAAATCGTCGGGGCGATGGAATTCGAAGAGCCGCAAGCCACCCAACGTCAAGACGGCTCGTGGCTGCTGGACGGCATGTTAGAGGTGGATGAATTCAAGGAGTTGTTCAACTTCAAAGTCCTGCCGCACGAGGACGAGTACGAAACCTTGAGCGGATTCACCATGACCCAGCTTGGTCGCGTTCCCCAGCCTGCCGACAACTTCGAGTGGAACGGCTACCGCTTCGAGGTGATGGACATGGACGGCCGCCGCGTGGACAAGTTGCTGGTGACGACACTTCCAAAGGCGACATCCTCGTAGTTGAATGTTCAGCCCCAAAGGTCTCGGAGACCTTTAGGGTCTATTTCCAAAAGGAAAACCCCATGACAGCCTACGTAATTGTGGACATCGAAGTCACCGACCCCGAAGGGTACAAGGAATACGTCAAACTTGCGCCCGCAGCAGTAAAACTATACGGCGGGAAGTATCTCGCGCGCGGCGGTCCAAACGAAACCCTCGAAGGGGACTGGCACGCGAAACGACTCGTCATCCTTGAATTCCCCACGACGGAACAGGCGAAAGCGTGGCTAAATTCCGAAGAGTACGCGCCTGCCCGCGCCATGCGGCATAAATATGCCAAGTCAAGCATGGTGGTCGTAGAGGGAACGTAGACTATGTCGCTGCGAGGCTCTCTTGTTCGTAGCCGAAGCAGCCCCCCCAACACCAGGAGATTGCTCATCGCACTGGCGTATTCCTTTTGGACATCGTTTCGGAAGTTCAAAATGTTCCGGTTTCACTTCTGGCAGACTGCCCCACAGCCATTTAACCACCCTTTTTATCAACTGTGGAACAGTCACGGTTAATATTGCCAAAACCAGAAAACCGAGCGAAAATAGTACCCATGCAAAAGTTGCCTACACCGATCCAAGGAGGAAATCGAACCTGTCCGTGTGAAATTGTGGTTTTTGTCTATCAGGTGCCCAAAGTTATTCTACTTGAAAGATGGGGGGAGCGTTTCTGATGTTCTGAAATTGGCAAGCGCGGTCTTTTTATGCTGTTCTCACCTGCCACTCTCGGTTACATGCCAGTCCTTTTGCTGCAAGCGATCGGGCTTGGATATTTATTTTCCCTCAAACAAAAAACCAGGCCGACCTGGCTATTTATCATTATTCATGGATGCCTGACGATCTTCACTCTGACGCGTGGTGTTGCCAGCGCGCTCTATTCGATCTCGGGCTTTTATTTGGATTGGTGGGGTGCTACGGGCAGTGCGGTACTGGCATTTTCAACCTGGTTGCAATTTGCATACATTTTTCCACGCCCGCGCTACCCGCGTGAAGCGCGCCTGGCGCTGATTTTATCGACCGGTTTCACCCTGTTTTTATTTGCCTGGATGGCTTGGATCACATTCACCAATCCGCCCCATTTGCTTGACCCGCTGACATCTGCCGGTCTGCCGCCGAACGGCAACCTGGCGACGTATTCCGCCGCAGAATTTCTGTATCGCTTCGTTGAGCTAAATGACTCTGGTTGGACTTCCCACAACGTGTTCAATTATTGGGTCATTCTGGTGAATATCTGGGTGCTGATTCTGTGGGTGCGGAA
>CAILWD010000659.1 GCA_903837815.1 uncultured Chloroflexota bacterium
GTCTAAAATTTCCACGCCGCAGCCGTCGGTGGCAAGGTTGACGTGGTTGCCGTCGAGCGGCAAATCCTGTTGCGGGTCGCGTGCGCCGAGGGTGTAGGCGGGCGGGGCTTTCTTCAGCGCATCCTCGATGACATGCGGTTTGACGCGCACAATTTTCTTTTCGTGGTCAACTTCCGCGCCGACGGATTCCCAAATCCCCAGCGCGCGTTTGGAAGGAAACCTCACGCCGACCTTTTCGATGATTTGCAAAGTCGCGTCGTGGATTTTCTTCACTTCATCCTGCGTCAGCACTTCCAATTTCAGTTTTGGATTGCTGATGGTTTTGATATTTTTCGATGACACGGAACCTCCTGATTTTAGGAACACAAATAGAAACGCGGATCCAGGTCTTTCAATCTGCGGCAATGGATGGGATATGTAGGCGAATGACCGATTCGCGTTGAAAAGCAGGATTTTTTAGGCGTTTGCCTTGCCGACCAATTCCTTGGCGACTTTCACTGCGCCAATGGCATCTTCAGAATAGCCGTCGGCTTTGATCTTCTCGACCCAGTCTTTGGTGATGGGCGCGCCGCCGACCATGACTTTGATTCGCGGGCGCAGACCTTCCTTGTCGAGTTCTTCGATGACTTCGCGCTGGCGCACCATGGTGGTGGTGAGCAGGGCGCTCATGCCGATGATATTGGCGTTCACTTCGAGCGCCTTGCCAATGATCTTCTCTGCGGGCTGATCCACACCCAGATCGATGACTTCGAAGCCCGAAGCGCTCAGCATGGTGCCGACGAGGGTCTTGCCAATCTCGTGGATGTCGCCTTCGACAGTTGCCAGCACGACCTTGCCCAGCATCTCGCGCGCCTGACCCAGTTTCAGCAGTTCGGGTTCCAACACGGCGACGGCAGACTTCATCGCTTCACCAGCCATCACCAGTTCGGGAAGGAAGGCTTCTCCCTTGCCGAATTGGTCGCCGATGTAAGTCACGCCGACCACGAACCCCTTGGTGATTGCTTCCAACGGGTGCATGTTCGCCGCGACGGCTTTCTGGGCGAGTTCGGCGGAGAGATCAGAGTCTCCATCGATGATGCTCTGCGCCATTTCCTTCAATAACTCTTCTGACATACTGCCTCCTATTTGGTTTTGTGGATCATGAATTTTGCAAGCTCTTCTTTTTCTCTCAACGATTCTGCGGGAATGCTGAGGTACTCTTCCAGCCACTTACCGGAATCCAGCACGTGTTCCATGGTCTTTTCCGCTGCCTGGTCGGTATTGCCTTTTTTCAACGCATCCAAAATTGCCTTCAACTCATTATAAGTCTGCGAGAAGGTGTCGGTCAGCAATTCGGGTTTGCGATACACCGCCTCATATAATAGCCAGTCAGGGAAGGCGTTCGAGACAATCGAACACAACTTGCCCAGCAGGTCGTTGCCTGACGCTTCGGTAACAACGGAGTGAAACTCGCCGCTCAATTGCCGCTCGAGGGGCATTTCATTTAACCTGATGTTTTTTTTGATGTCGGTGATTATTTCTTCAAGCCGCGAAATTTGCTCTGCTGTAATGTGGGAAGCCGCTTCACGAGCGGCAAGCGGTTCGAGAATCAGCCGCAAGCCGTAGGCATCCGCAATATCTTTGGCAGACATCTCCCGCACCCGCACGCCGCGATATGGCACGCGCTCCGCAATTCCGTTGGAAACCAGCAAGTCGAGCGCCTCGCGCACGGGGGTCATGCTCACGCCCATCTGCGAGGCGATGTCCTCCTGCCGCAGCCAGTCGCCAGGCTTGTATTTCCCGGCAATGATCTGCCGGTGAAGCGCATCATAGACCTCTTCCTTAAGAGGCTTGTGTGTAAGTTCCTTTTCCAAAGTTAATGTCATGATTATATATTATATATAATCATGACGGATTTTGGTAGTTATTTTTGTCACAAAAATTTTAGAACTTAGGCGAATCTATTTACGCGCCGCCTTTATCGGAGAGTTCCCATCGGTTACACTTTGTAGCGTGGAGCATCTATATCCAAAATGGACTTTTCACTGTCAGGGTTTAGGAATTGGCAGGTTGATCTCCTCGATACTCAGCTAAGGAAAGAGGTTTTGCATGGAATATTTGGCGGTTTTCTATGGTCTTTCCTGCGCCGTTGTTTGGGGCGCGGGAGATTTTTGTGGTGGGATGGCTGTGAAACGAACCAATCCCTATGGGGCGGTGATTGCCGCACACGCCATCAGCCTGACTTTACTGCTGATTTTGGGAATCGTGGCTGGCGAACCCCTGCCCCCAATCTCAGATTTGTTGTGGGGTGGTGTGGCGGGAATCGGCGGCGGCGCTGGCTTGGCTCTCTTGTATAGCGCTCTCGCTTCAGGGCAAATGAGCATCACCTCGCCGGTCTCTGCCTTGGTTGCGGCAGGTCTCCCCGTTTTGGTTGGCGCCTTTTCCGAAGGGTTGCCGGGTTTTTCCACCCTTGCAGGCTTTGCTCTTGCGTTGGCCGCGGTTTGGCTGGTCTCCGGCGGAACTGGTGCGCGGATGCAACTTAAAAACCTATCCATGCCGGTTTTATCTGGCATATGTTTTGCGGCGTTTTTTATCTTTCTCGACCGTGGCAGCGGACAATCTATTTTGTGGCCGCTGGTTGCGACGCGCATCGCTTCCATTACCAGTCTGTTGACCTTTTCGCTTGTCACCCGCCAGCCATGGATTCCAACGCGCGAAAGCTGGCTGCCTATTTTTCTAAGCAGCCTGCTTGACTCGGCTGGCAATGCCTTATATGCCATGTCTGCCCGCATGGGCCGCATGGATGTGGCGGCAGTGCTTGGATCGCTCTACCCCGGTTCCACTGTTTTACTTGCGTGGTTTATTTTGAAGGAACGTGTATCGCCTGTGCAAATGGCAGGTATCGTGATTGCCCTTGCTGCAATTACGCTGATTGCCATGTAGCCCTGAACTTTTAAGGCCACAATGTTTCTTTACGTTTGGGTGTCGATTTGTTTGGCTCGCGCCGTCTCTTTGCCCGCCGGGCCTTTAGGAGGGGTGTTACAAGTTAGAAGAACAGATATATTGCCAGCAGGATCATCACAACGGGCAGATAGAGCGGCAGGATGGTCATTGAAGTGAATACATCCCAGAACGAATATTTTCCAGCGGTGTACAGGTGGACGGGCATGGTAAAGGGTGGCACCTTGCCAGGATGCTCCAGGATGTCGCTGTACACCGCGCGGAATTTGCGTTCCTGCCATAAATAGTAACTATCCAAAAACCAGAAGATGGCAGTCGGCAGGATTCCCACCAGCGCATAGACA
>CAILWD010000660.1 GCA_903837815.1 uncultured Chloroflexota bacterium
CCCTCCCCTTTTCCGAGGACAACCGCCGTGCGCAGAATCACCCGCCGCACGCCCAACGCTTCGACGGACTTTGTCGCGTCTTCCCATTTGACCGTCAAGCGGGCGAGAAAGTCATCGCCGGGCGGGGTGGATTCGTCGGCAGTGTCGCCACGCAAGCCGTAGTGATTAATCCCCGAAGCCTGCACAAAAAGGCTTGGGCGGTGATTCGCTTCGAGAATCGCCTGACCAAGCGCCAGCCCAGGTTCAATACGCGAATCGTGAAATGCCTGTTTCGTCGCGGCAGTCCACGGAAAGGAGGCGAGAGTCTTTCCCGCAAGATGAATCACCACATCCATCTCGTTGATCAGGTGTCCCCAGCCGCCGGTGGTTTTGGCGTCCCAGGTCACGGCTTGCGCTCCCGCTGGGATTTTTCCGCCGCGGGTGAGGATAAAAACCTTGTGACCATCGGCAAGCAGCGATTGGGTCAGGGCAGAGCCGAGAAAGCCAGAACCGCCCGCAATCATCACGTTCATTGTCTTAATCTCCTGTAAATATTGCAATGATAACAAATTTACGAAGCCGTTGAATCTGGCAGTATAATCACGCAGATTACCGAGGCAGTATGCAAGAGCCAGTTCTGGTACTCAACGCGAACTTTGAGCCGATTCACGTCTGCTCAACACGTCGGGCAATAGGCTTGATTCTCGATGGAAAAGCCAACCTGATTTTGAACGGTCGCGGATACATTCACACCATTTCGCAGACGCTTCCGCGCCCTTCGGTCATTCGGCTGGAAAACCAGATTCATCGTCCGCGCCCGCACGTAAAATTAACGCGCCGCGAAATATTCAGGCGCGACAATTATACCTGTCAGTATTGCGGCAGGCGTGATGTGACATTGACAGTTGACCACGTCATCCCGCGTCACATGGGCGGACAACACAACTGGACCAACCTGGTGGCGGCTTGCTCGTCCTGCAATCACCGCAAGGGCGGGCGTAAGGTGGAGGAGGCTCACATGCGTCTGGCGCACATCCCCAAGGAACCGCCCGCCAGCGCCTCGTATATTTTCGGTCGCCATCTTTCGGATAACGGTGAGTGGGAGCCGTACATTTCAGGCTGGTAGAATAGGCCGGGCAAAACGCCTGACCTATTTTTTATTAAACTCCAAGGTCATAAAATCGATGGCAAGCGCTACATCGCCCTGAAAGGTGGTACGGGCTTCGGCGACAGGATCGCCGCTGGCAAATTTTCCCGTTGGGTAGTGAATGAGCAGCAGCCTGCCCGCTTCGGCTTTGTGTGCAATTTCCCCCGCCTGTTTTGCGGAGGAATGTCCGAGAGAATCCCCCGCCGCTTCGTGAATCAACACATCCACGCCCTCGCTCAGGCGGATCACTTCATCACAAGGTTCCGTATCACAGGAATAGGCCACACTGTTCCCCGTCTGTTTGAAATCCACCCGCAGCCCGATGTTGGGAATCATGTGGTGAACGGGTGAGGCATGGATGGAAAAGTCGGGGCAGTCCATCACAGGAGCCATCTCACGAGCGGGAATGCGATAGAAAACAACGGGGAAAAAGTCGGGCCATCGCCCCCAGTTATACAATCCCATCAAGGTTTCGAGACGGTCGAGGGTGTAATGCAGTCCATAAATATTCAGCGGACGCTGACGCCCCATCAGCCACATATCCATCAACAAGAGCGGAATCCCTGAAACATGGTCGGGATGAAAATGGGTAACGATGATGTCGGTCAGGTTGTTGAAATCCAGCCCGGCCTGCTCCAGCCGCGTGATGGGCGTGCTGACCGAATCCACCAGCAACATTCGCTCCTGACCTACGATGACCATGTGCGTATTTTCGTGCCCCCGTGTGGGAATGGCATTCGACGAACCGAGGATGATGATTTTTGACATGATTTATCCTGTCACAATTTCCAACCTGAAAAAATATGGGACTCCCGTTTTAGGCAGGAGAACCTTTACCACGAAGGGTCACGAAGGAACACAAAGGTTTTTCCTTTGTGACCCTTTGTCTCC